>NZ_CAAAFR010000075.1:0-70565 GCF_900634745.1 Protofrankia symbiont of Coriaria ruscifolia | reverse complement strand
ACGCCGACAAGTGTTGCTGTAGTACTAGACGGCTCGATTCTTCGGACATGCTGGCGGGCGGCGCCGACCGAACCCGGATGAGAGCATGGACCAGCAGGGACGGCACTTTATCTGCAGGCCACCTGGGCTTCATCTGCTTGTCCACCGCACGAATTTCCAAACGGTCAGCGGCACGGTGACAAGCATTATCGCCAGTGACCACGAAACCGATGCCAGGATCGGATGATCCGCCGGCCAGATATTCTCGACACCGAACGCCGTCGGATTTCCGAACAACTGACGACAGGCAGTCGTGACAGCGGACAACGGGTTCCACCCGGCGACGGGCTGGAGCCAGCCCGGCATGGCGCTCACCGGGGTGAGCGCATTGGACAGATACATGACCGGAAAAAGCCAGACGGTACCCGCTCCGGCGGCCACTTCGGGATTGCTGACCGACACTCCGATCAGCGCTCCCACCCAGCTCATTGCCAGACCGAACAGCAGCAGAATAAGAAACGCGAGGAGCGCACCGCCCAGCCCGGCCTGTGCCCGCCACCCGGCCACCAGCCCACACACCGTCGTCACGAACACCGTGATGAAGGCCCTTATGACGCCGGCATTGGTGCAACCCGCGAGGATACTCAGCCGAGACAGGGGGAGCGTACGGAGCCGATCGATCGTCTTCTGGGATAGTTCGAAGGCGATTCCACCGGACGTGGCCGAGGCGGCGCCCATGACGACCGTCTGGGCCAGCAGTCCAGCGATGACGAAATCCGTGTAATTGGCCCCGCCGGGAAGTGCGATGGCCTTGCCGAAAAGATATATCATCGCTAAGGTGAAAATGGCTGGTTGGACGATGCTGTAGACGATGAGGTCGGGCTGGTGCGGCATGCGCATCAGCAGACGCCTGGTCAACAGGTAGACATCGATGAGGAACGTGACAGGGGTGATCCTCTCCAGTTTCCCTGGCCCGGCCCAGCTGCGGGTGACGTGATGTGACCGCGTGCTCCGATGACGACCGGCGACGACCTGCTTCTCACCGTCCGATGCGGCGGCGCTGTCGATGATTGTATTCGGCTTCATTCCACCGTAGCCATCTCGCGCTGAGCCTTGACGTCCATGGGGTGCCCCGTCAAGGTGAAGAAGACGTCGTCGAGGGTCGGCCGGCGCAACTCGACGTCCTCGAGCTCGATCGCCGCGGCGTCCATCTCGCGCAGCACCTGAGTCAGCAGGCCTGGTTTGTGCGGTGCCATGACGGCAATCCGCCGTTCCGATCGCGTGACGACAGCCTCCGACGTCGCGAAACGGTCGAGGATGGTCGCGGCCAGAGGCAGCAGCTCATGGTCGCGCAGGACGATCTCGATGCGGTCGTCGCTGGTTCGGGTCTTCAGTTCTTCCACGGTGCCTTCGGCGATGAGGCGGCCCTGGTCCACCACTGCGATCAGGTCGGCGAGCTGGTCCGCTTCCTCCAGGTACTGGGTGGTGAGCAGGAGCGTCACGCCGGAGCTGACAAGCTCCCTGATGAGATCCCAGGTGGCGGTGCGACTGCGCGGGTCGAGTCCGGTGGTGGGTTCGTCCAGGAACAGAATCGAGGGTCGCTTGATCAAACTGATGGCGAGGTCGAGGCGGCGTCTCATGCCACCCGAGTAGGTTCGTGCGAGTCGCCCGGCCGCCGCGGTGAGATCGAACATTTCCAGCAGCTCCTGGGCCCGCCCGCGGGCATGCCGCCGGCTGAGGCGATGCAGCCGGCCGAACAGCTCCAGGTTCTCCGCACCGGTAAGCAGGGGCTCCACAGCGGTTTCCTGGCCGGAGACGCCGATCCGGCGCCGTACCTGCAGTGGGTGGCGGGCCACGTTGAAGCCCCCCACCCAGGCACTGCCACCGTCCGGCTTCAAAAGCGTCGTCAGTATGTTCACAGTCGTGGTCTTGCCGGCCCCGTTCGGGCCCAGCAGTCCGAGTACGCTCCCGGCCGAAACCTGCAGGTTCAAACCGTGCAGGCCGTACACCGCCCCGTACTTCTTGGTCAGATTCTCGGTGTGGATCCCATTATCCATCAGGCCATGCCCTTCTGAGTCATTCCCGCGCCTGCCTGCCGACACCCACCTGTTACCAGCCTTCGAGTATCCAGACTGGTGGCGCGGGGTCGCTCCCGTCTGCGCCGCCTCACCGGCTGTTCTGGTATGGCGGTACCAGCCGGGCCCCCAACAGCTCAGCGTGGCTGCGGGGAGGTGGCGGGGGTGGAATCGGGCGCAGGCGCGGTCCCGGGTTGCGTGGGCAGTGCGGCCGTCGGCACTCGTTCTTCGTAACCTCCCGGGGCGGCGGCCGGAATGGCGCGCGAGCCCCAGTTGGCGTTGCTCAGGGTGCAGATCGCGTAGGCTTTCAGCGGGAGTAGCAGGAAAATGTTGATGAAGGTGTGCAGCGCAAAGGCGAAAAACCTCGCCTGGCGGGTATGCCAGGCCGCGCAGCAGCAACTGATCAAGGTCACCGCCGTGATCACCAGGATCGGCCACCACGGTATCGTCGCCGTCGCCGCGATCTGCGCGAATCCGGTCAGCACCGTCAGGCCGAGCAACAGTGGTGCGAGGTTCTGGCCTACCACGTCCAGCATGAGATAGCGGCCGAGCCGGGGCAACAGGCGTATGGCCAGCAACGTATCGCGGTATGTGCTGCGCGCCCACCGCAGTTGTTGGCTCAGGTATGGCCGCATTCGCTCGGGTACTACCGTCGCCGCCGTGGCGTCCGGAACGTACTCGGTACGCAGGCCCGCCTTGAGCATGAGAATGGTGAGGTGGCGGTCCTCACCGAAGTCGCTCGGCCGCCCCCGGAAAAACTGGGTCTCGTACTGGTCAAGCACCGCAAGGAGGACGGAGCGACGGTAGATCGTGCACGGCCCGCAGCAGCACATGACAGCGCCGAACTCAGCCTGGGCTGCCCGCTCCTCATTACAGGCGATCCAGTACTCCATATCGATCAATCGGGTCAGCCAGGTGGCGCGTCGGTTGCGGGCGACCATCTGGCCCATGGCCGCGCCCACGGCCGGATCGGTCATCTTCGCCGCCAGCTTGCGCACGACATCCGGTTCGATGATGGTGTCCGAGTCGACGTTGACCACCAGGTCACCGGCTGACCGGCGGATCGCCGCGACCTGTGCCTTGCGCTTCCCGACGTTGTGCGGGAGCAGCAGGAAGGTGAACCGCGGGTCGCCGGCGTAGGTGTCGTAAACAGGCCCCAGGCGGTCGCGATTTTTAGAGCCGTCGTCGACGACGTAGACCCGCAGCTCACCCTGGTAGTCCTGGGCCGCGACCGAACGCAGGCACGCTGCCAGGGTCAGCGGGTCCTCGTGGTAACAGGGAATAATCACATCCACACTCGGCAGGACGTCGCAAGGGTCTGCGTGGTACATGGTAGTCGGCCGGAAAGCGCGCCGGGCATAAAACGTCTTCGCCCCCTGATAGCCCAGGGCGAGGGTGACATAGGATGACGGTATGATCATGCTGGCGGTGGAGAGAATGCTCATCGCGGTCGAGATCGCGACCTCCGGAGGATGTCAGACCGGCCTGCTGACCGGCGGATGGGGCGGGAAGTGGCTGGAAGACAAATCCGCGGTCATGCAGCGCCGGAATCAAGCGGCGGAGCGCCGTGACTGTCTGTTCATGCGGCCCGGTGTGGCTGGCGCTCGGCCACTCATCCGCCGGGCATCCGTCATGCAGAAGAATGACTCCACCCGGCCGGATGCGCATCAGCACCGTCTTGGCAATTACATTCACGCCGGGACGCGACCAGTCGCGCGGATTACTGACCAGTTCAAGGGCTCCAGTCCGAACAGCGCCGCCGCCCGGGCCTCGCTGGTCCAGGCGCTGTACGGCGTCTGTAAGTAATGCACGCAGGCCTGCGGGCAAACGGTCCTGATGATTGTGTTTGCGTCGGATATCTCCCGTCGAACCTCGCCCGGCTCGCACCGGGACAGGTCTCGGTGGGTCATGGTGTGGTTGGCCAGGCCATGGCCTTCCGCGGCGATTCTCCGGATCAATTCGGGATGCTTGGCCGCATGCTCCCCGATCACGCAGAAGGTGGCGGCCACCCGGCGCTCCGCGAGCACATCGAGTACCTGCGGTGGGCAAAAAGGGTTCGGTCCGTCATCGAACGTCAAAAAATGTCTTGACTGCCTTCTTCGACCTGCATCGTGCGCCCGTCGATCTGGCCGGGTTCGGACTCCAGCCGCAGCGGCGTGGAGATGGTGACCGGGGCCCGGGAGCGGATCGTCATCGTTCCGGTGGCGATGAGTGTCCTGGCGGGCACGCGCAGCGCCGCTGCGGCGTGCCTCGGTCCGCCGGTCGTCGCAGGTCTGCGGGCACGTGGTCGTTCCCGTGCTGGTCGGTGCCACGGTCTGTCCGTCCGGCAACTCCGCTCGATTTCCTCCGCTCGCTGTCCCGATGGATCAGGTGGGGCTGGGTCGAGTAAGACTATAGCTCATTCAAAATAATCAGATTATTTAGCGACTGATCGGCGACCAAGGGCGACCGCCGCATCGACGAGGACCTGGCCGCGATCATGGCCGGGAACAATCCCGGGCCTGGCCAGCGCCGCCGACTGAACCGCCCCGGGTCTGGTGGAGGCTCTTGACCTTGGAAGGATGAGGGCCGTGCCAACCCCCAACACGTACCCGGCCGAGCTTCGCGAGCGCGCCGTCCGGATGGTCTTCGAGGTACGCAAGGAGTCCGGCCAGCGGACCGGTGCGATCACAGTTGTCGCCAAACGGCTCGGGGTTGGATCGGAATCCCTGCGCATGTGGGTGAAGCAAGCTGAGATCGACGGCGGCCAGCGGCCCGGAACTTCGACCGCGGACGCGCAGCGGATCGCCGAACTCGAACGTGAAGTCCGCGAGCTGACCCGAGCGAACGAGATCCTGAAAGCCGCGTCGGCTTTCTTCGCGCGGGAGCTGTGCGCCACAAGGCGCCGAGACAATCGAGGAGGGGTGAGAGACCTTTCCCGCTGGGCTGTCGCAGCAGCCCGATGAAGCCAGGGGCCCTCCCCGGCGGTGGCGAGCCCGGCTCCCCCGGGGACTCCGAGTACACGAAAGGACCATGATCGCACGCTCTTTGGCCAGTCCGCGTCCCGAGTTGGCAATTCGTTGATATCAGCCGGCGAAGACGTCCAGGATCTCGTCCGTATTCCTGGAACAGCTCTCCCGTGCGGCTCACCGACCTCTTTCAGCGCCGGTATTCGGTGTTCTGTGATGGTACGTGATGGGCCAGTCCCCTGCTGCTGGCCCCGCTCGGCGGCAAGCGGTTGATCTTTCTGGAAGGCCGCTTCAACCCGGGGGGAGATGCTCGATGCGATCGAGCGCGAACGGGTCACCTGGTGGGGCACTGTTGCGACGACCGGTGCACACCGGTGACCCGGAAGATCGCTAGGCAGGCGCGTGCTCGAGCAGGTATCGCTTCACCTCGGCCACGTGGTCGACGCCGGCCTCCCAGCTCGAGGTGGTTGCCACCAGCGTGAAGTGCTCGCAACCGGCCGCGAGATAAGGCAGCAGCCACTCCCCCAACTGCTCCGGCGTGCCAGCAGGCGCCAGCCGCTCGAACTTCTCGTAGGGCAGGTGGTAGAGCCGTTCCATTCGCTCGGCCACCATGGCCCTGGCCTTGCCCGCCTGGGTATCGATCCCGCACCAGACGCTCAGCCCGTACCAGGACGGCAGCGGTCTGCTCGCCTGCCGGGCCGCCTCGGCGATCTGCTCGCGGATCTCGGTGAAGCGCCGGGCGGAGCAGAAGATTCCAAGCCAGCCGTCACCGAACTGCGCGGTCCGCCGTACCGCAGCCGCTGACGTGCCACCGACCACGATCGGGATCCTGGGCACCGCGGCCGGCAGCACCCGCGCATCCTTGAGCTCGAAGAACTCCCCACTATGATCGATGGCCTCGCCCGAGGCCAGAGCACGCAGCACGCGCAGGCTCTCGTCAAGGCGGCGCCCCCGGGTTGACGGATCGATGCCGCAGTTGAGCATCTCGGAGCGGTCCTCCCCGCCCGCGCCGACGCCCAGGATCAGCCGGCCCGGCGCCAGCTGGGAGATCGAGGCGAGCTGGCGGGCGACGGTTATCGGATGCCGGAGCGCGAGCTGGTAGATGCCCAGCAGCACGAGGAGATCGTCGTTGCTGGTCAACGCGGCGGTGGCGGACACCATCCCGTCGAAACCCCTGCCGCCGTGGAAGCTAACATGATCACCAACGACCACGTGGTCCAGCCCCGCAGCGTGCGCACGGCCGAGCAGATCGCGCCGCTGCCGCGGGCCTGTCGACAGAATCGACTCGTGCACGTCCAGCCCGACTGTGATCATTTTCCACGCCTCCTACCAAGAACGTCCTTGGCGATAATGCGTTTCTGGATCTCCGCCGTGCCGTCCGCGACCAGATAGGCCATGACATCGCGGAATCTCTGCTGCAACGGGAATTCGGTCGCATAGCCGAGATTACCGTAGATCTTCATCGCCGCCTCGATCGCGTCCTTGGCGACGATCGGCGGCCACCACTTGCTCATCGAGGCATGTGCGGTGTGCGGCTGGCCGATATGGCGCAGCCACAGCGCCCGATAGCATAACCACCGCGCTGCTTCCAGGTAGGTGGCCTGCTCGGCCAGGAGAAAGGATACGCCCTGGTACTCGGCGATCGGCCGGCCGAAGGTCTCACGCTGCAGGGCGTAATCGGCGGCTTCGTCGAGACTGGCCCGTGCCACACCGAGACACATCAGGCCCAATGCGGCGCGGCTGAAGTCGAAGTGGTTCATGACGCTGCGGAAGCCCTGGCCGTGCTCACCGATGAGACCCTCCTCCGGCACGAACACCTCGTCCAGGTGGATCGACCCCCAGCCCAACGGCAGGCAGCCCATCCCCAGCATGTGACTCACGGTCACGCCCGTGGCGTCGAGCGGGACGACGAAACAGCTCACTCCACTCGATCGCGCAGACCCCGGCTCGCGGGCGTAGACGAGCGCGGCGGCGGCGTTGCAGGCCCATGAGATGGCGGTCTTCTCGCCGCGCAGCCGCCAGCCGCCGGGCGCCGGCTCGGCGACTGTGAGCAGCGCGCTCGCGTCGGAACCGGAGCCGGGTTCGGTGAGCGCGATCGCGACCGTGATCTCACCGGCGATCAGCCGAGGCAGGTACTCCTCCTGCACGGCCGTGCTGCCGTACACCAGCTGTGACCCCACGAGCCCGACCTGCACCGGCGCGGACGCGATGTTCACGTCACCGTAGGCCAACGTCTCCGCCGCGAGCCCGAGCATGATCGGATCCTCGGCACCGGTGCCGCCGAACTTCTCGGGCAAGCCGATACCGAGCACACCGAGATCGGCGAGCTGGCGCTGGATGTCGAACGGGTAGTCCGTGCGCGACGCCCGGTCACGGTAGCCAGGCAGCAGTACTTTCTCGGCGAACCGGGCAAGCGCACGCTGGAAGTCCTTCTGCTCCTCGGAGAACTCAAAAGAGATCATGTTGCTCCGCCTCAGAATACGGTTTAGGACGCGACAGCTGCGATCGCGTCGACGAACATGCCCATCTCATCCCTGATATGGCACGGCGCCATCGCGTCATCACGAGCGAAGATCTCCTCGATCTGGTCGCACACAGGCTCCGCTGACAGGTGCCCACCGGTGATGCCGCGTCACCGACAGCGCCACAGCCGAGACATGGCCGCCGACAGAGAGAACCTAGATCACGATCGGACCGAGATCGCCGATGTCCAGCCTGTCGCACCGCAGCAGCTACGAGATCACCACGCGCGGCCCTGTGAGCATCATGACCGAGTCGACGCCGACCGGCAACAAATCGACGATCCATGCTGGCGATCCATACCGGCGATCACAGCCCCGGCTTCCCGGGACGCCTCCGGCCGGTAATCAGGACTGCCGCAACGCCGTGGGATACACGCCTGACAGGCCACCGTCACGGCGCTCCGAGGGAACCCGGACAGCATGGACAGCCCCCGTACGCGACAACCGCATCGAACGGCCAGTCGAACGGATGTACGCTGACGGCCAGCACCGGAGCGGGCATGGCGAAACCTTCTCAGGGGTCGGCGCGCGCTGGCCGAAAGTACTCCACCGCCCTACTATTTAACCTCGGATTAATAACGCCTTTCCGCGCCAGATGGTCGGCGTCAAGGTAGCCGGGATGCTTCAACGATGATGGGACAGCGGAGGTGATCCGATGCAGCGAGTCCATGCCGGGGCCGGAAACTATACGGCAGATCACCTCAGAACCCTTTTTAGATCTTGCTTTGACCTCAGACAGAAGACGACACGCCATGGACACAAGCCTCGGCGCTCGGCGTGTCGACGGTTTGACGGCCCCCTCCGGCGGGCTGGCAGACCGGACGGGGGCGCGTCACAAGCAGGTTCTCAGGCGAACCTCCCCCACGTCGCCCGCGGGACACCGATCGCGATTCGAGTTCCGGACAACGCTCGATGACGAGGAAACGAGGCCATCATGCCTATGATCGATTCAAGTGATGGTGGCGAACGCTCGCACCCGGCGCGGGGCGAGATCTGGTTCTTCCGTAGTCCTGACCTGCCACGCAAAGAGGTCGAGCGCGTGCGTTCGATTCTCCAGCTGGTTTCCAAGCTGACTGGCTGGGACTGTGCACCGCTGAGCATCACCCCGCTGGATCTGCATGCCGCGGAGATGACACTGGCGGCGGCCCAGGACGCCATCACCAAACGGCTGACTGCCGGCGTGGAGCAGGTCGGCACGGAGGCGTACGCGGAGCTGATCGCGGCGCTCACGCGGCTCAGTCAGGCCCGGATATCCCTTCCGTGAGGCGGTGCTGGCTCAGCGAACGTCGACTCTGGCTGAGGTACGCAATACGCTGAACCGTCTGCGGGATCTCTTCACAGTTCGAGATCTGCTTATCCGGGCACCTGCCGAGGTCGAAAAACTCGGTTTCGGACGGGCCATGCTGTCCCAGATCCAGAACTCCCGCTGGGTGGTGAAGTCGGCCTATGTTCGAGGCGATCCGGGCCTTGCCGCGTTGATGGTGAAGGCTGGTAGTACGGACCCGATACTGCTGGACCAGCAGGTGCTGGAGACCGAAATGATCTATCGGCGACAGCCGATCCTGATCAAGAATGCCCAGGCGAACCCGCAGGTGCATCCTTTGCTCAAGACCGTGACCGACTCGCGTTCCTATGTCGCCGCACCGCTTGTGTCGATGTCCACGGTGATCGGCTTCATGCACGCCGACGCATACACCGACGGGCGACACGTGGACAGTCTGGACCGCGAGACCATCGGATTGTTCATGGAGGGTCTGGGCTACGCGATCGAACGTGCCGTGTTCGCCGACCGGATGCTGGCCCTTCGCGACCAGTTATGCACCTATACGGCGGGCATCTCCGATCTGATGGCCTCCTTCACGGAGAACGACGTGTCCCTGAAACCGGCGGATACTCCCGTCGAGCTCACCCGGGACATCGGGACAAGCGCGCTGACCAGTGCGATCGAGGACGACGTGCATTCACCCCTGACCCGGCGGGAGATCGAAGTCCTGCGGCACATGGCCGACGGAGCCACCAACGCACGAATTGCCACTCGCCTGATGGTTTCCGAGGGAACCGTGAAGGTGCACGTGAAGCACATCCTGCGCAAGCTCGGAGCCACCAACCGGGCGGAAGCTGTTTCACGTTATCTGAACACGATTCAGCGATACCGGCCGGAATCCGTCAGCTTTTTCGAAAAAAAGTCCTGCAGGAACGGCTGAGTACCTGTTTTCGAGGTACCCAGCCGTCGGGTCCGGATCCCATAGTGGATGGTCACGTGAGTGGTGAGGCCAGCGGGATGGACCGGACGGTCGAACCCGTCACCAGCGTCATTCCCGCAGTTCCAGAAAATCTTCGTCACGGTATTCACGGTTGGGCGCTGAGGTGCCCGCGGGGACTGCGGTGGCGCTAAGCGGGTGCAGCGTGTCCTCCCGGCGGCGAAGTTCCACCCGTCGGATCTTGCCAGATATCGTTTTGGGTAGCTCGGCGAATTCAAGGCGACGTATCCGCTTGTACGGCGCGAGCTGTTGCCGGGCATGACGCAGAATCGACAGTGCGGTGGCCCGGTCGGGTTCGTAACCGTCGGCGAGTACCACGTATGCCTTCGGGACCGCCAGCCGGATCGCGTCCGGCGACGGGACGACGGCGGCCTCGGCGACGGCGGGATGCTCAATCAGCACGCTCTCCAGTTCGAACGGCGAGATCCGGTAGTCCGACGCCTTGAACACGTCATCCGCACGGCCGATGTAGGTGATGTATCCGTCGGCGTCGCGCGAGGCCACGTCACCGGTGTGGTAGTAGCCACCCGCCATCGCCTCGGCGTTGCGTACGGCGTCATCCCGGTAGCCGACCATCAGACCTAACGGACGTCGGGCGAGGTCCAGGCAGATCTCGCCCTCGTCTGCCGGCTGACCGGTGGCGACGTCGACCAGCGTGACGCGGTAACCGGGCACAGGTCGTCCCATGGACCCCGGTTTGACGAGCTGTCCCGGCGAGTTGCCGATCTGCACGGTGGTTTCGGTCTGCCCGAAGCCGTCGCGGATCCGCACCCCCCACGCTTTCTCCACCTGCTCGATGACTTCGGGGTTGAGCGGCTCGCCCGCGCCGACAACCTTGCGCGGCGGGTTGCGTACCACCGCGAGATCGGCCTGGATCAGCATCCGCCACACCGTCGGGGGCGCGCAGAAACTGTCCACACCGCAACGGTCTATCTGCGCCAGCATCGCGGCGGCGTCGAACCGGCTGTAGTTGTAGACCAACACGGTGGCCCCGGCGTTCCAGGGCGCGAAGACGTTGCTCCACGCGTGCTTGGCCCAGCCCGGCGAGGAGATGTTCAGGTGCACGTCGCCGGGTGTGAGCCCGATCCAGTACATCGTCGACAGGTGTCCGACCGGGTAGGAGACGTGGGTGTGCTCGACGAGCTTGGGGGCCGCGGTGGTGCCCGAGGTGAAGTAGAGCAGCAACGGGTCGCTGGCATGGGTCACGCCGTCCGGGACGAACACGGTGGACGCCTGGGCCGAGTCGGCGTAGTGCGCCCAGCCCTCCACCGGCGCTCCGACCGCAATGCGGTCGTACGCACCGGGTACGTCGGCGAACTTGTCGGTGTCGGTCGCGCCGACGACGACGTACCGGGCCTGGCCGCGGGTGATCCTGTCCCGCAGGTCGGCGGGCGCGAGCAGCGTGGTCGCCGGGATGACGACCGCGCCGAGTTTCATCGCCGCGAGCATCGTCTCCCACAGCTCGATCTGGTTGCCCAGCATGAGCACGATGCGATCACCGCGCGCCACGCCCCGCTCGCGCAGCCAGTTGGCCACCTGGTTCGAGCGGGCGGACAGTTGCGCGAAGGTCTGACGCCGCTGTGAACCATCCTGCTCGACGATCCACAGTGCGACCCGGTCGGCGCTGTCCGGGTCGGCGCCGAGATGGTCGAACCACTCCAGCGCCCAGTTGAACTCCGCCAGCTGCGGCCAGCGGAACCCGGCGTACGCGCCGTCGTAGTCCTCCCGGTGGGTGAGCAGGAAATCCCGCACCGCGCGGAACTCGGCCAAGCCGTCCGTACCCAGCACCTGCGATGTCAACTGTCCTCCCTGAACAGTGCGGCCCTAACCAGTGCAGCGGCAAACAGTGCGGCGGCCGGTCTTGTCGCGGTCACCCGGGCCGCCCGGCTTCGCTTGCCCCGGCGACAACGGCCCTGGCCGCAACGGCCCCGGCGGCAGCCCCGGCTGCGACAAGGTCGAGCGCGACGTCAACGATCATGTCTTCCTGACCGCCGACGAGACCGCGGCGGCCCACCTCCACCAGGATGTCGCGGGTGTCGAGCCCGTGTTCGCGGGCCGCGCGTTCGGCGTGCCGCAGGAAGCTGGAGTAGACGCCGGCGTAGCCCAGGGTCAGCGTCTCCCGGTCCACCTGCACCGGCCGGTCCTGCAGCGGGCGGACGAGGTCGTCGGCGGCGTCCTGGAGCGCGAACAGGTCGCAGCCGTGCTTCCAGCCCATCAGGTTCGCCACCGCGACGAACGGTTCGATCGGGCAGTTCCCGGCACCGGCGCCCTGGCCGGCGAGCGAGGCGTCGACCCGGGTCACGCCTTCTTCCACGGCCACCACCGAGTTGGCCACGGCCAGCGACAGGTTCTGGTGGACATGCACGCCGAGCTGGGTGGCCGGGTCGAGGACGTCCCGGTAGGCGCGGATCCGCTCGCGTACGCCGTCCATCGTCAGGCGCCCGCCGGAGTCGGTCACGTACACACAGTGCGCACCCGCATCCTCCATGATCTTTGCCTGCCTCGCCAGCTCGGCCGCGGGTGCCATGTGGCTCATCATCAGAAAGCCGGAGACGTCTATGCCCAGCTCACGGGCCCGGGCGATGTGCTGCGGGCCGATGTCGGCCTCGGTGGCATGGGTGGCCACCCGCACGGACCTGACGCCGAGGTCGAAGGCCCGTTCGAGGTGGCGGATGGTGCCGATGCCGGGCAGCAGGAGCGTGGTGAGCACAGCGTTGGTGACCACCGCGGCGGCCTCGGAGATCCACTCCCAGTCGCTGTTGCTACCCGGCCCGTAGGTCAGGCTGGCGCCTGCCAGGCCGTCACCGTGAGCGACCTCAATAGCGTCCACGCCCGCGGCATCCAGCGCGGCGGCGATTGTCCGCACCCGATCCGGAGTGATGCGGTGCCGGACCGCGTGCATGCCGTCCCGCAGGGTCACGTCCTGGATGTAGAGCCCGGGCGAGTTCATGAGGCCACCTGCGACGTCGCTGGAACCACTGATGCGGCTGACCCCGCTACCACTGGGGGCTGCACGGTGGACAGTCGTTCAGCGGTTTGTAGCGCGGCCGAGGTCATGATGTCGAGGTTTCCGGCGTATGCCGGCAGGTAGTGTGCGGCTCCCTCGACCTCCAGGAAGATCGATATCTTCCAGGCCGGCCGCGGACCGACGTCGCCGATCAGGGTCCGCAGCGGCTCGTCCGGGCCGACAGCGGCGATCTGGACCTGCTGCTTGAGCCGGTATCCGGGCACGTACCGGGCCACGTCGGTGACCATGCGGGCAATGCTGGCGCGGATCTCGTCCGGATCGGCGTCGTCGGCCAGACACAGCACGGTGTCACGCATGATCATAGGTGGTTCAGCCGGGTTGCGGTCGGGCGCCAGCGGCATGAAGGTACGCACCGTGATCGCCATGATGTCGTTCACCACCAGATTGGGGTAAATCAGCAGGTTGCGGTTGGTGTCGGCCATCCGGGTGCCGCGCACCTCGCCGTGCCGGGAGACCAGTTCGGCGCGCATGCGGGCGATCTCTTCCCGGGAGTCCTCGCCGAACAGCGGCTCCCACTTGGCGATCGGCCGTCCCCAGGGTGCCCGGTACTCCAGCACGGCGTGCCCGTTGCCCAGATCATGGGAGGTGCCGTTCACCCCGCCGGCGAGGTCGGTGCCCAGCGCCAGCAGGTACTTGAAGTAGGTGTCATGGGTGGAGACTGCGTGGTAACCGTCGATGCTGTTCTCGGCGAGCAGCTTCCAGTTCGCCTCGATCCACCGCGCCCCGATGGGTGCAGGTGTTGTGGAAGACGTGTACCCGGCCGGTCCTGGCCCCGCGGACCATGAACACCGGCCTGCCGCCGACCGGCCGGCGTACGCAGTCGCCCGGTTTGGACACCTCCGACTCGTGACCGACGTAGAGCCACGAATGGCCGAACACCCGCTCCAGCTCCGCACGGAAAACCTCCGGCGAGGTCATCGTCGAGCGGTGGACGCGGAACCGGTGGTGTTCGGCATCCTCGGTAACCAGCGGAAACCGTGTGCTCGCAGCAGGCCTCGAAGCGGGCGTGGCGTCGATCAGAGCCGTCGGTGTCCTCGGTAAAGAAGTCACGAGATCATCTCCACGGGGAAGTCACGAACAAGAAGTCACGAACAAGTGGAGGAAGGACGCGCCAGGAAGCGGCACACGAGATCGGAGAAGTCGTCGGCGCGCTCGATCTGCGTCCAGTGCCCGCAGCGGGCGAAGACCGTCAGGTCGGCGTCGGGCAGCAGACGGACCATGTTCCAGGCGACGTCGACCGGGACGACCTTGTCCTCGCGCCCGTGCACCAGCAACGTCGGGGTGTTGATGGTGACGACCTCGTCCGCTTCGATGGCGAGCTGGCTGCCGGCGTGGCGGGGGCTGAAGAACATGTCACGGTATGCCTCGAAGGCGCCCGCAGCGATGCTGGCCTCGTGCCGGATCCGCACCAGGTCGTCGGTGATGATGGTCGGGTCGACCGCGAAGCACCCGAGCAACAGCTGGCGCATGTTCTCCAGCGACGGCTCATACTCCCGCAGGGCGCGTAGGCCCTCGGTGGGCGTCATCCCTACACCGGGGACACCCATCAGCACCATCCTGGCCAGTCGCTCGGGGTGCTGCGCGGCCATCCCCAGCGAGATCCGTCCGCCCAGCGAGTTGCCGACCACCGAAGCCCGTTCGATCCCCAGCGCGTCCATGAACACCCAGATGTGGTCGATCCAGGTGGCCAGCGAGTAGTGCACGTCGGCGGGCCGTTCGGTGTGGCCGAAGCCGACGATGTCGGGGGCGATCACCCGGTACTGCCGGGCCAGCGCGGGGATCGTCAGGCGCCAGTTCGCCCACGCCGAGACCCCGGGCCCCGATCCGTGCAGCAGCAGCACCGGGTCCCCGGAACCCAGGTCGTGATAGTGCGTCTGGATGCCACCGGCGTCGACTGTCCGCCCGGTGGCCTCGTCGGTGACCGTCGTCGTCATGCTCACAAACCGACCTTTCCTTCGAAGATCGCAAAACATTTGTTGGAGTTTGAAGACGTCGGTGACCACGAAGCTGGACCAGCTCAGGGACATGCCGAGTTCGTCCATGGCGCCCGCCAGACAGAACCAGTTGAGCATCTCGTGCTGGCCGGCCTTGACGATCTCCGGGCCGGTGACGCTGGTCCAGGTCGCGTAGTCACCCCGCACGAACGCCTCATAGAGCCGCAGGTCGGCCACTGTGTCGGGACGAAGGTGCCAGTCTGCGTCGTTCAGGAACGCGTGCGACCAGCTGGACGAGGCCACCAGCGCGACCCGCTTGTCGCCGGCCCGCAGCGCGCGCGCCACGGCCTGGCCGAGAGCGAAGCACCGTGCCGGGGACGGGCCGACGGGGTCCAGTCGTTCGTCGCGGATCTCGGCGAACCGGGCCAGCGCGCCCCTGCGTGCGATCGCATGCTGGCCATAACAGTTCACCGTGATCGGCAGCATCCGATAGGGGAACTCGGTACCGGCGTGGTCGTAGTCCAGGAACAGCTGAGTGTTGACGATCGCATGGGGAAAGTGAGCACCGGTCCGCTTCCGGTAGGAGTACGCGACGTCGAAACCGTCCTGGAGCAGATCGTCGGCGAGCGCTCGGGCCGATGCGGCGTCGGCGCGCAGGATGAACGTCATGTCATCCGGCCGGCCCCAGGCGTTCGGGCTGCCCCGTTCGTTCATCAGCGCGAACGGATGCACCTCGGTGTCGTCGTAGGCCAGCACGCAGAAGGGCGGCACCACCTCCTCGCGGAAGTTCTCGTACTGGTCGTCGCCCCACACCACGAGCCGGTCCGGCCGGAAGGCGTCGATCGCGGCACGGCAGCGGGCAAGACCCGCTCGTAGCTCGCGGCGGTGTCCGGCGGCGGCCGCGGCTCCCCCGTCGTCGGCCCACTCCCGGCGCATCAGCTCCGGCCAGGACGCCGGATCCTTCTTGTCCGCGGGGATGTCCGGATCCTGCAACGTCCAGCGGAGCAGCCCGGCCATGTGCTCGTCGGTCCCTGCGAGTAACGGATAATGGGTCAACCCGAGGGCGATCGCGATCCCGGTCTCGGACGGCATTCCCGCGCCGAAGCCCACCCCGAGCCGGGCAAGCCGCGGATCCAGGGTCGAGTCGGCGGGATGCACCAGGACCAGGGCGCCGAGCTGCTCGGCCGCGGCAAAGAACGGGTCGAACTCGGGGTCACCCAGCTCGGCCTCGCCAACCCGGGTGCCGATCTCGACGCCGAGGAAACCCAGTTCCTCCATGCACCGGCGCAGCTCGGCGACTGCCGCGTCAGGGTCCTGCAACGGCACCGCGCCCAACGCGCGGAAGCGCCCGGGTCGCTGGGCGACCAGACCTGCGAGGAAGTCGTTCTGCGACCGTGCGAGAACCGCGGCACCGTCAGCCGGAGCGTCATAACAGAAAGTGATCGGAATCGGGGACACCACCTGCACCGCGACGCCCTCGACGTCCATGTCGGCCAGCCGGCGATCCGCCGACCAGCAGCGGTCATCGATGTCGCGGTACGGCCTCCCGCCGACGAGGATGCGCGCCCGAGCGTCGCCGAGCCGCTCGACGGAGGGCCACCGCCGCCAGCCGTCGCGTCCAGCAAGATCGGGCAACCACGGCGCGATCGCGTGCGTGTGCACGTCGACCAGCCCTTCGTCGGCCACCGCCTCACCCGCCGCCACCTCACCTACCACGGCGCTACCCGCTGTGGGCATCGTCGGCGGACGAGGACTGCGCGTTCGCGGACATCCACTCAATGATCAATTGGTAAATGATCAATTGGTGCCCGCCCTTCCCGGGACCGCCCAGGTCTGTCGCCCGGCTGGCGCAGCCATAGCTATTCTGCATATATGTTTCAAGTACATATCAAAAGATCTCGTATACAGCACCTGGCCTCCCCCTCATGAACAGCTACGAACTGTGGAGTCTTACAGCGGGATGTCACATAGTCTTGTTATGAGATTCAGTAATGACTAGCTGTGCGTCCGGACTGGACAGGTCCGTCCCGGCCGGCGTGGCACTGTCGCTGGAGTACCGATGCGGATCAGAAGGAGCGCAGACGATGCCGGGTGACGCGACGCCTCGAGGCTCTCGCGGAGGCTCTCGCGCGCAGCAGGTCGCGGCGGAGATAGAAGCCCGGATCCTCGCCGACCACCTGTCTGCCGGCAGCCGGCTCGGGCTACGCACCGAACTGATCAGCCGTTTCGAGGTCAGCCCCTCGGTGATGAACGAGGCGCTGGGCATCCTGCGTGAACGCGACCTGATCGCGGTCAGGACCGGGCCCAACGGTGGCGTGTTCGTGGCCAACCCGCCGCCTCAGGTGCGCCTCGGCGGCGTCGACCTGTGGCACCAGGGGTTGACCGTCGACCCCGAACAGCTCTTCGAGGCACGCACCTACCTCGACGCGCTCTTCCCTCCGGTGGCGCTGCAACGCGCCAGTCCCGAGGACGTGCGGGCGATGGAATGGGCTCTGCACGACATGCAGGCGGCGTCGGACGACCCACGCGCCTACCTGGACGCCAACATGCGCCTGCACCTGGCCATCGCCCGGGCGTCCCGGATCGAGGTGCTGGTCGGGCTCTACCAGACGATCGTGTCGATCCTCGGCGCCACGCTCACGAAGGCGACCTACGTGGAAGGCAGCGAGGAGCTGCGGCGCCACAACCTCGACGTGCACAGCAACCTCGTCGCCGCGATCCGGGACCAGGACGCGGTCGCGCTGGAAAAGATCCTCGCGCTCCACCGTCAGGACATGGTCCGCATCGCCTGACCCAGCGGGCGGGCGTGGCCGGCCGACATCTGCGGCGTCGTCATCAGCAGGTACGCGGTGCGACCCAGCTCGTGTCCACGCAACACCTTGTCCAGGGTGGAACCGATGATCTGGTGGGCGCCCAGGACAACCGGCCGTACTTCGCCTGAGCCGACTGCGGTCCGCCGGGAAGACGCCGGGAGACGACCCAGCCGGATACGCGTTCCTCTCGCCGTCGGCACCGGCAGGAAGCCCGCGGCTGCCGAACGGCTACCGCAGCGGGTTGGGACCGGCAATGTCCGGCCCAAGGTTGCCCCGGATCATCACGTCCCTGGAAGCAGGGTTCTGATCGGCGGTGGGAGCGGGAACGGCGCTGTCGCCGGGCCTCGGCGCGACCACCGCACGGCGCGTCCTGGGCGCCGCTCCCAGCTCCCAGCCCGGGTGTTCGCTCGCGGACCTGCCGGCGTAGCGGAATCCGCCGAACCACCATTCCCTGCGGATGCCGATCTCGATAGGGATCTCCTCGGCCACCTCCCGGAGGATCGCCCGGCGGTCGGCCCCTGGGGTGGTCAGCACCCTGGCCAGTGCCTTCACCATCCGACCGGGGCCGACCACGCGCTCGACCCTGCGGATCCGGTTGAACGTGTCGGTGACGTCCGGGTCCTCGCCGCCCGCGAAGCCGCGGAACACCTCGCGGATCAACGCCGAGGGCGCCGCGGCGCGGGTCTCCCGGTTGCCCCAGTGGTACGTGCTGATCGTGTCGCGGTCGCGGCCGCGCTCCCATGCCTGCAGAGCCCGGTCGAGAGCAGCGGTGTCGTCGAGGGTCTGCTGGGCGGCTTCACCGAGAAGCCGGCCGTGACGCAGCGCGTCGCGCTGGCCCTGACCCACCACCGGGTCCTTGAAGTGCCCCGCATCACCCACCAGCGCCCACCCCGACCCGCTCGAGGCGCGGTAGAAGGCCGACAGGTCCGTGGTGGAGAGCAATTTGCTCTTGTTCGTGGCGCCTTCGATGCGCTGGGCCAGGTCCGGATCCTCGGCGAGCTTCTCCGCCCAGACACCCTCCGGATCCCGGCGGAAGCGGGGGATGTCCTCGACGGGAGCCATCCAGACGACCAGCATCCGGCCGAGTGGGGCAGGACGGCAGGGTCAGGCACGTCGAGCTGCCGGCCCGGTAGATGCCATAGGTCTCGTGATCCGGGGTGCCGACCCGTGGGTCGTCCAGGTAGGCGAAGGCGAAACCGCGGCCGTTGCGCGAACCCCGGTACGGCGTCCAGGAACCGACCGCCGCGGCTACGTGAGAACGGCGACCGTCCGCGCCGATCACGAGTTTCGCGTGGATCTCGTGGGTGTCGGAGCCGTGGCGGTAGCGGATCCCGGCCGCGCGACCATCCCGCCAGAGAATCTCCTCGAGGGAGCACCGCTCCCGGACCTCGGCGCCGGCCTTTCGCGCCGCGTTCACCAGGACCATGTCCTGCTGGAGACGAGGGATGCAGACGCCGTAGTCGATGCCGTCCACCGGGGTGAAGCGCTCCCGTACCCGGACATTGCCGATGACCAGTTCCAGGTAACGCACTATGGCGGGATTCAGCTCGAGTGCCTCGGGCAGCGCGCCCATCCGCCGCAGTTCCGCGACACCGTTCGGGACCAGCACGTGGGTGGAGAGACGGTCGGACGGGAACCGGGACTTGTCGATCAGCACCACCTTCCGGCCGGCGCGGGCCAACGGGACGGCCGCCGCGGTTCCCGCCACCCGTGCCCCGACGATGACGACATCAACCCGCTCGGCACCGGAACCCGCCCTGCGCGTGAGCTTCGGTTCCCGCGACCACTGGCTCTCCCGCCCGCTCGGAGAAGGCTGGGGGACGGGCTCGTCCTGCCGGGGGTCTTCCTGCGACAGCCCGTCAGCACAGAGATTCTCTTCGATGGTCATCTTCGTTCCTTCTCAGCGGTAGACGGACTTCAGGTTCTGGTGGGCGGCAAGAACCTCCGAACCGAGCTCTCTGGTCTTGACGCCGCTCAACACCTCGGCGTTGAACCGCTCGCCCGTCGCGCGGCCAGCGACGAGCTCGAAAATCATGCGGGAGCCGAACGGACCGCTTCCTACCTCGAGCGGCGGTCTGATCTCCGCGCGGACGGTGAACTCCTCAACGAGGCGCAGCTCTGAGGTGACCGGTGTCGAAAGGGTACTCATGACGTTCCTTTTCCAGCTGCGCCTGGTTGGATGAGGCGAGACACAAGATGACCTGGCCTGTTTCAGGCGAGTCCGAGCTGACGGGCCAGCGTCGTGACGTCCCAATAAGCGTGGATCGCGGTCGCGCGGCCCTCGGCGTCGACGGTGAAGATGTCGGTGCCCGGCAGGTCGAACGCCCGGCCGGTGGGCGGTACCCCCGGAGGAAAACCCTCACCGGTATGGGTCCCGATCATTCGCCATTCCTGCGCGACACGGCCGGTGGCCTCGTCGACGAGCGGGTCGCCCACCAGGTCGAAACGGAGGTCGGGAAACCCCTGCCACCCGGCCCGGAAGAACCCGTGCGCACCCTCGAGATCGGTGATCTCGGCCGGCAGCGACGGGTCGACCCAGCTGAAACGGCTCGCCAGAAGACCCGCGACGACCTCCAGATCCCGCCCGTTCCAGGCTGCGAAATAGCGTGCGGGATAAGATGTTATGGCCTCACGTACCGAGGTTCCCACGGTCTCTCCTCTTCGACTGGTCGTGGTAACGCCGCAGCCCACTCGACTCGGCGGCATTCCCGTCACACGATGCCGGCGGTAACCGGCTTCGTGTGACGGAGACCTTCACACCGCAATCGTCAGGCTGCTCGGCGACGACCACCGCCCCAACCGGCTGGCTGAAGCGTTCCCATTTTCGCGAACACGTCACATGGATATCGGAGAACGAAGCTCGCTAACTGCCGGACACGTCGAGGTAGATCGTCTTGAAGACCTGGAAGGGATTCAGTCCTTCCGGACCGAGTTCGCGACCGATTCCGCTCAATTTGATTCCACCGAACGGCGCGGTGGGGTCGTTGACGTAGGCGTTGATCCCGATCGTGCCGGTTTGGACCTTCCGCGCGAATGCGGTGCCGCGTTCCGGGTCGGCCGTCCACACCGATCCACCAAGACCGTAATCGCTGTCGTTCGCGATGGCGACAGCCTCCTCCTCGGTCGAGTACGGGATCACCGCCAGCACCGGCCCGAAAATCTCCTCCTGGGCGATGGTGTGCTTGTTATCCACATCCGCGAACACCGTGGGTTCGACAAACCATCCCTTGTCGAGGCCTTCGGGCCGCTTGCCACCGGCTGTCAGTCGGGCCCCTTCGCTCTCGCCCTTGGCGATGTAGGACTCCACCCGATCGCGCTGTCGGGCCGACACGAGCGGGCCCATCTGAGTCGAGGGGTCGAGCGGATCCCCCACCACTATCGAATTGACGAGTCCGGTAATAGTATCGACTACTTCCCGGTACCGGCGCTGGGGTGCGAGAACACGCGTGCTGAGCCAGCAGATCTGACCGTTGTTGAGCAGGGTCGACGCGAAGAAGCTCTGAATGTTGGCCGCCAGATCGGCGTCGTCGAGCACGATGGCGGCCGACTTGCCACCCAGTTCGAGAGTCACCGGCCGCAGCAGCCGACCACATGTCTCGGCGATCACACGCCCGGCGGCGGTCGAGCCGGTAAAGGACACCTTGTCGACCCCGGGGTGCGAAACAAGGTGGGCACCGAGTTCGCGGCCGCCGGGAACGATGTTGAGTACGCCGTCGGGCAGCCCGCTTTCCGCCGCGGCCTCGCCCACGAGGAAGGCGTCCAGGACGGTCTCCGGCGCAGGCTTGATCACCACGGTGCAGCCGCTGGCCAGGGCCGGCGCGATCTTCAGAAAAGAGATCGCCTGCGGCACATTCCACGGAACCACGGCGCCGACCACGCCGATGGGCTCGCGGATGACCAGGGAACGGCCGCCCAACATGCCGGGGCGCGTCTCCTCGAGGCCGGAGTCCGCGACCAGGCCGCCGTAATAGCGGAGCAGCAGCGGTGGGAAACCCCCTTCGAACTGGTTGGCTAACCAGATCGGCATTCCGTTCTGGACGCTGACCCGGCGCGCGGTTTCTGCACCGCGCGCCTCCAGCGCGGCCGCGAATCGCTCCAGAACCTCCGCGCGGCGCACCGGTGACCATCGTGACCACCCGTCCGGATCGTCGAAGGCACGGCGCGCCGCCGCCACCGCCAGGTCTATGTCACGTTCGGTTCCCTCCGGAACGCTGCCCACACGCTCCTCCGTGCTGGCCGAGTGCACGGCAATGCTGCCGCTCGATGCCGGCGCCTTCCACCCGCCGTCAATGTAGAATTGATCATAGTCGATCGTCGTCATTTCGTTCTCCTTCCAGGAGCAGAATCCTGTTCACTGAAGCCCGTTCACGCCGCAACCCTCATTCGTGGACAAGCACGATCTTCACCGCTTCACCGCGATGTTGCGCTGCCACGGCTTCGTTGATCTGTGTGAACGGCATCGTGGTGATCATCTTTTCGAAGGGAAATCTCCCTGCCTGGTGCAGCTCAAGCAGTTCGGGAATGAACCTGTCCGGGTCGCTGTCACCCTCCACGATCCCGGTGATGGTCACTCCCAGCACCTGGGCCTGAATCAGGTTGACCGACAGCGCGGACGTCGGGTCGGCCGGAACGCCGAGAATCCCCAGGGTTCCGCGGTGCGCCAGCGACAGCAACGTCTGTTCGAGAACGGGGACGATCGCGGTCGTGTCGACCGCGTAGTCCACGCCGTCAGGGACGATCGAACGGATCTGCTCGGACAGCGGCCCGTCCGCCGGGTCGATCGCGTGGATTGCGCCCAGTGAAAGGGCTAGGTCCCGGCGTGCCTGGAGTGGTTCGACAACAATGATCGTGGTGAGTTCGCGGACGACCGCGGCGAGTACGGCGGACAGGCCGACGGATCCGCCGCCCAGGACCACCAGCGAGGCGCCGGCTTCGCAGTCGAGCGAGTTCAGCACCGCGCCGGCACCCGTCTGGATTCCGCATCCCAACGGCCCCACCAGACTCAGTGGAGCGAGATCGGATACCTTCACCACGTTTCGTTCGTGCGCGATGGCGTGTGTTCCAAACGACGACTGCCCGAAGAAATTGCTGCCCACCGTGGTTCCAGCAAGGCTCAGCGCACTGGTTCCATCAGGCCGAGCACCGCTGAAGTTGAAGGCCATGAACTCGTGGCAGTACGCCGGCGCACCCTTTTTGCACTGCGTGCATCTTCCGCAGCTGTTGAAACTCAGGGCAACCCTGTCGCCTTTTCTGATCTTGGTGACGGCGCTGCCCGCCTCGACCACCACGCCGCTGCCTTCATGACCGAAGACACCGGGTAACGGGAAGGGAAGATGCCCCTCCTTGACCGCCAGATCGGTGTGGCACAGTCCGACACCGGCAATCTCGACAAGCACTTCGTCCGCCGCCGGCGCGTCGAGGGAGACCTTGTCCAGCGAAAATTCTCCACCGATCTCGGCTACCACGGCCGCAGTGATATCCATGTCTGCTCCCTCGTCTGTTCTGCTGATTTCGCGTGCTGGCTGTCGAGCTCCCGGATACGGCCGATCACAGCCGAGGCGCCGACGTGACATTGACGACCGATGAGACGGCTGTTCCGTGGCATTCCCGGAAAAATCCGGGTCAACCGTTGGCGGCCGACACCGTCACCCGGACGCCGTCACATTCAGTGGTGACGACGAGCTGGCAGGACAGTCGAGAGTCGGCCTGCGCGCCGTCGGCGAACTCCAGCAACTCGCGTTCTTCGTCGGTCATCTCGTCGAACAGCGCCTGCGAGTCCGGGTCGACGTAGACGTGACACGTCGCGCACGAGCAGCTGCCGCCGCACTCGGCGACGATCCCTGGAAGATTGTTACGAACCGAACCATCCATCACGGTTTGTCCACAAGGAACGTCGATCGCGTGTTCGGAGCCGTCGGGTAGAACATAGGTGACCATGGGCATTGCGCGCTCCGTGTTTATTTGATGACAGTGTCGCGAAGTGAAACAGCGGGGTCGGTCAGCCTCCTCGGATCGATCCGCTCGCCGCCGGCGATGAGTTTCTTGCCGGCCATGAATTCGCCTGGCGAGTTCGCGGACTCCACCGCCATGATCTTTCCGTCCATATGATGGAACAAGGCGAAGCGTCCCGACGCCGGATCGCCGCGCAGGACGGTACCGGGCGGTGTGGACACAACTCCGGCTATCTTGAGCTTCAGGTCGAACTGGTCGGACCAGAACCAGGGCACTTCCGCGGGGGCAGACGCCGCGCCGACGATCGAGGCCGTGGCCTGTCTGGCCTGTTCCACCGCGCTGGGGATGCTTTCCAGCCGCTGTAGTCCGTCGACACCTGCCAGCGGTCGACGGGTGACGTCCCCGATCGCAAAGATCGCTGGATCGCTGGTGCGCGCCCGATGGTCGACCAGGATCCCCTGCTCGCAGGCCAGGCCGGCCGCCACCGCGAGCCCGTCCCGCGGAACAGCACCGATACCCACGAGGGCGATGTCGCACGGCACCTGTGTCCCGTCGCCGAGGAGCACGCCACGAACATGGCCGTCGTCACCTGACAGGCCGACAATCTGCGCCCCGGTGAGGATCTTTGTGCCACGCTCCCGGTGATACGCCGCCAGAATCTCCGACAGTCGGGAGCTCGCGACCCTCGCTAGCACCCGGTCCTCGCGTTCGATGATCGTCACGTCGACGCCGTTGGCCCGCGCCACCGCCGCGACCTCCAGGCCGACGTACCCCCCACCGATGATCGCTATCCGGCCCCTGCTGACGACGGCCTCGCGCAGGAGACGGGCGTCGGCGAGGGTGCGAAGGGCGAGAACGCCGGCAAGATCGGCACCGGGCACCGGCAGGCGTCGGGGCTCGGCTCCGGTGGCGAGAACAAGCAGGTCGTACTCGGTGGCCTGCGCGCTGCTCGAGTACACGCGGTACGCGGCGGGATCGATCGACTCGATCGACTCGCCCAGCCTGACGGAGATGTTCTGCTCCCGGTAGAACTCCGGCGCGCGCAGCCACTGCTCGAGATCGCCGTCGATGAACTTCTTGGACAGGGGCGGGCGGTGGTAGGGAAAGTCCGTCTCCTGACCGAACATCACGATTTCGCCGGCGAAGCCGGCCTGCCGGAGCATCCCCACCAGCGTGCCACCGGCATGACCCCCTCCGACGACCACCACCCGGCGATCGTCGGAGGAAACCCGCTGTTGGGTCACCACAGCTCCAGACGTATCGGAAGGTTCTTCAGCCCGCCGACGAAGTTCGTCTGGACGACCTTTCGTTCACCGGCCAATTCGACGCTCTTGATACGCGGCAGCAGCTCTTCGAAAATGATGCGGAGTTCGAGCTTGGCCACGTGCTGACCAATACACATGTGGGGGCCGTAGCCAAAAGCGATGTGCTTGTTCGGTCGGCGGTCGAGCTGGAACGA
Organism: Protofrankia symbiont of Coriaria ruscifolia; assembly: GCF_900634745.1. NCBI lineage: Bacteria > Bacillati > Actinomycetota > Actinomycetes > Frankiales > Frankiaceae > Protofrankia > Protofrankia symbiont of Coriaria ruscifolia. The sequence goes on along the minus strand of NZ_CAAAFR010000075.1, from coordinate 45,594 downwards.
GTCGGGGTCCTCGAACACGTCGACGTCGCGGTTGGCCGACTGGTACAGCAGCATCAGCCGGTCACCCTTCTTGATCTCGCTTCCGTTCAACGTGTAGTCCCGGGCGGCCTGGCGGGTGAACTGCTTGACCGGAGACGCCCAGCGCAGCACCTCATTGACCAGGTGCGGGATGAGCGACGGATCCTGCTGGACCCTTTTCAGCTGCTCAGGATGGATCGCGAGCTGTTCGAGCGCACTCGAGAGCGTGCTCGACGTCGTGTCGTGACCGGCTGTGGAGATCGCGACGAACCAACCGTAGGCGAATTCCTTCGGATAGAACTCACCGTCTTCCTTCTTCGCACACGCGATGATCGTGGCGAGATCATCACGTGGTTCCTTCCGCCGCTCCTCCACGAACACGTCGAAGTAGGCATAGAAGTCCCTGATCGCGGCAGACCACTGCTGCGCGGCTGCCTCCGGTGAGAGCGCTTCGACATCGGCCCGCTGCGCATCGGGGTCGCTCGTACCGAAGAAATCCTGGGTCAGCGCCATCATCCTCGGCTCATCTTCCTCGGGCACGCCGAAAAGGCTCATGATGACGTGCAGCGGATAGAAGAGCGCGAAGTCATTAACGAAGTCGATCTCGTTCTCGCCTTCGCGCAGACGCTTACCGATGGCCTCACGGGCAAGCCCGCGGATGATATCTTCCCACTTCTTCAGACTCGCTGGCCGAAACCAGTCGTTCGCGATGTCCTTGACCGCGGTGTGTTCCGGTGGGTCGAGATAGGGGAGCGCATCAAGAATGCGGAGGCTACCGCCGGTGAGGCTTTTGGTGAACTCGTCACCAGCCTGGTTCTGCAGGATCGGGTTGTGGGAACCCGGCTGGACGCCGCCACCGCTGGTGAAAATTTCCGGCTGACGCTCGATCTCCATGATATCGGCATGCTTGCTGACCAGCCACAGCGGATCGTAGCCCTCTACCCTGACCTGGCCGAGCGGATTGTTCTCACGCAGCCAGCGGTAAGCGGCAAACAGCAGATTCTCGTCGCTGTGCCCTTCAGGTAACACAATCTGCCGGGCAATGTCGTCCGGTATCGGGCGGCTGTCCGCAGTCTTAATCGCGGCCATGAACTCTCCTTGTACTTGATCCCAGATCCAGGTCCGCCGAAGGAGGGAGGACGATGATCGACAACCTCTCTCCCCTGTCGACGTTGCCCGGAGGCGAACCCCACGCGGCGACGTTGGCGCGTGGTCGGGTCAACGGTAGGCGGCCGGACTGTGTCCTGCATCACCCATAGGGGAAGTCCTCATACCTCTTGTGGGTACGACGGACACCGCCTTCTGAACTCAGTGCGACCACTACCTCTTCCTGCGCTACCAAGCGTTCAGTCGCAGGCCAACCTGCCCATGGAAGGGCAAGCCGACGGACTACGCCTGGGAGATGCTCAACCCCACGGACAAAAGCGCGGTCGGGCGACCCAGGCCGACCAGATCCCGATGCGCCGCATGGGCACTATTGAGGAACTGGCGAACCTCATGATTTTCCTGCTGTCGGACGCCTGCGACTGCCTCACCGGTGAAACGATCACGATGGACGGGGGGCAGAAACTGGCTGGCCCCTGCACGTTCGCGGGCCTGACCACACTGAGCGACCAGGCCTGGGCGGACATCCGCGAGCGCAGCCAGCTCGCGACCGCGCAGAGCAAGGCCCAGCGCAACGTCTGACGGTTCTTCTCCAAGCACACGGCAAGCACACACGGCAGAGTGCCCCGGGGGATCTCCTTCCCGGGGCACTCTGCCGTGTCCTTACTTTCCGGTGAACTGCGGCGGTCGGCGTGCCTTGAACGCCGCCAGCGCCTCGGTCATGTCCTCGCCGCGCGTCAGCAGCGCCTGGCCGCGGTTCTCCAGCTCGAGCGCCGCCGCGAAGGAGGCGTTCTCCAGGTTGTACTGCAGTGCGCGCTTTGACATGCGAATACCGGCGGGTGAATTGCCGGCGATCTGCTTCGCCATCGCCAGCGCCTCCTCCAGCAACGTCTCCGACGGCACAAGCCGGTTCGCCAGCCCGATCCGGACCGCCTCCTCGGCCTCGACAGTACGCACGGTGTAGGCGATCTCAGCAGCCCGTCCGGGCCCGACCAGCCGCGTCAGCTGCCATGAGGTGCCCAGGTCCCCGATGGAGAGCCCGAGCCGGACGAACGGGGCGTTGAACTTGGCGGTCGGTGCGACCAGGCGGATGTCCGCGGCGAGCGCGAGGGCCAGGCCACCCCCCGAGGCCGCTCCGTGAATGGCCGCGATCACGGGGAAAGGAAGGCTACGAATCGCCGCGAACCCCCCGGCAGCCATCTCCTGGAAGCGCAGGAACTCACGCACACCCATGGTGCCGATGACGCCGATCTCGTCGAGGTCGAAACCCGCGCAGAACGCGCGGTCGCCCGCCCCGGTGAGGATCAGCGCCCTGGCGTCGGTGTCCCGCAGAGCGTAGGCGACGGTGTTGAACTCCTCGAACATCTTGACCGTCAGCGAGTTCATCCGGGTGGGACGGTTGACCGTCAACAACACGTTGCCGCCCTCGAGTGGCTCGAGCGTCAGCGTCTCCAACTTCGGTGGCTCAAACTGGAGCATGAAACCGCCTTCCCCACTGTTGGTCCGATCCGTCGTCACCGGCCCAGGAACAGGCGACCCGGGAACAGGAATGCCGGTGTGTTCCGGGATGCTGGTGTATCCCGGTATGTCGGTGTGCTCCCGCTTGAAGGCGTCGAGGACCTCCGGGATGTCCTCGTCCCTGGTAAGCACCACCTGGCCACGGTTCTCCAGCTCCAGGGCGGCCGTGTACGAGGGCACCTCCATGTTGGCCTGCAGCGCCCGTTTGGACAGTTGTACGCCGCCGGGTGAGTTGGCACGGATGAGTTCGGCCATGGCGACGGCCTCGGCCAGCAGGGTGCCCGCAGAGACGATCTTGTTGACGAGACCGATATGCTCGGCCTCCTCCGCCTCGACGAAACGTCCGGTAAAGCCGATCTCGGCGACGCGGCTGGGCCCGACGATGCGCGGCAGCAGCCAGGATGCGCCCATGTCCCCGGCGGACAGGCCGATACGCACGAAAGCGGCGTTGAACCTGGCCGACGGCGCGGCCAGGCGGATGTCGGCGACGAGCGTGAGCGACAGACCTCCGCCCGCGGCGGTTCCGTTGATCGCCGCGATCACCGGAATCCGGATCGACCGGATCGTTGCCAGCGCACGAGCGGCGCGCTCCTGGCGCTTCAGCATATCCATGGGCGAAAGGCTCGACAGCTCCTCGGCGTCGTCGAGGTCGTAGCCAGCACAGAAGGCCCTGCCCGCGCCCGTGATGATCAGAACGCGTACGTCGTCATCGCCGTCCACTGCCAGGGCCATTTCCTCGAGTTCCTGGAACATGAGCACCGTCATCGCGTTCAGCCGCTCCGGACGGTTCAGAGTCGCGACGACAATGCCGTCCGTGGGACGTTCGAGCCGGATGGTTTCGAATACCATCTCCCCGGTGCTCCGCACGATCCTTCTCCTCAGCTGCTCGTGTGAATCTCGCCGCTCAGTGAATGCCGCAGCCGATCGACGGCGGCCGTGTCCAGCATCTGGAAGTCCGGGTCGGTCGACAGCCTGAAGAGGCCCCGCCGATACGGCTGAAGATTATTCTTCTGCCATAGGTCGGCGATGAAGGTGTGCGACACCACAATCCCCTCGGCCCGTCGCAGGTACCGCGCCATCTCACGGCTCGACCAGTGCCGCAGCCTCGTCTCCGCGGGGGGCGACTGCCGGATCAGCGCGAGAATCCTCGCGCGCACTCGGCCATCATGAACCAGCGGCGGAGCAGACCGAGACGCATCATACAGTCCCTCGATCCCGGCCTTGGCGAAACGTGCCGGCCACAGATATACGGTGGGCGGCGACACACGCAGCAGAGCGGCTATCGCACGGGCCGACATACCCTCGTCCCACCACAGGACCATCCGCGCCCGGTCGGCAATCGCCCGTTCCTCGACCGAGTTACGGACCAGCATGATCAGCTCGGATCTCTGTTCGTCAGTCAACATATAACGGTTCGCCGCCATAGAGAAACCATGCCAAATTTCGAGAAGTAAATCCACCGCTATTACGGACACCATTTCGGCCCGGCGGCCAGCTGGCCGACCACCCGACCTGACCGTCAGACGAAGTTCGGGGGACGCTTCTCCAGGAAGGCCATCAGTCCTTCCTTGGCTTCGCCGGATTCGAACAAAGCCTGCTCCTGGGCCACTTCGTAGGCAAAACCTTCCGGTAGGGGCAGATCGAACGAGGCATCAACCGTCCGGATCACAGCCTGGAGAGCGGGCAGTGACATGGTGCGGAGCTTGACCGCCAGCTTGAGCGCCTCCTGCTCAGCCTTTCCACCCTCCACGAGCCGGTCGACAAGGCCGATCGCGTGGGCCTCCGGCGCGGCCACCTGCCTGGCCGTCAGCATCATGTAGAGGGCACGGCCGCGGCCGACGAGCCGAGGTAGTCGCTGGGTGCCACCCGCACCGGGGATCAGGCCGAGCTTGACTTCGGGAAGACCGAAGCGCGCACCGGCCCCGGCGACCCGCAGCGTGCACGCCATCGCCAGCTCGAGCCCGCCACCGAGCGCGAGTCCGTCGACGGCCGCAATCGTGATACGACTCGGCGCGGCGAGCCTGTCGAGCACGCCGCGCAGCGAGTCGCCGTACGCCATGAAGGACTCGGCGTCCACCGAGGACATGTGCTTGATATCCGCGCCGGCGGCGAAGAAGCCCGGGATGGCGGACGTGACGACGACCGTGATGTTGCCCGCCGCGTCCAGAGCGTCCAGAGCGTCCAGAGCGGCGGTCAGCCCCTCGATGATGGGCCGACCGAGCGCGTTCGCGGGCGGCCGCTCCAGGGTTATGCGCAGAACGCCGTCCGCCACGCGGTTCCAGCTGACGGCCGTGTTACTGGGGTCGGGCATCGTGCCATCCTCATCAACAGCTCATGGATCCACGGGGCTGCGGAGACGACCAAAGAACGGGTGCCGGCCGCCGCCTGTTTTTCTTGTGGATATCTTTTCTTGTGGATGTCCTTGACTGCGGTGGCCGATCCCAGATCGGTCAGGCCATGGTGAGTCCGCCGCTGACGGACAGAGTCTGACCGGTGATGTAGCCGCTGTCGTCGGAGGCGAAAAAGGCGACGGCCGCCGCCACGTCGCTGGGCTGTGCCAGTCGGCGCAGGGGCACGGATTTCGTCATCCCGGAGATGACTTTCTCGGCGTCCTGGCCGGCATTGTCGGCGAACCTGCGCAGGGCCGGCGTGTCGGTGGGACCAGGGCAGACGGTGTTCGCGGTGACACCCTTGGCCGCCACCTCGCGCGCGAGAGTCTTGGTGAAGGCGATGATGCCGCCCTTGGCACCGGAGTACACCGCCTCGAGCGAGGAACCGACGCGTCCTGCGTCGGAGCCAATGTTGATGATGCGCCCCCAGCCCCGCTCCAGCATGCCGGGCACGACGGTCTGGGTGACCCGCAGCACCCCCTTGAAATTGATTTCCAGGATGCGGTTCCAGAACTCCTCGGTGGTGTCGACGAACTTCATGAAGTCGTCCCAACCGGCGTTGTTCACGGCGATCTCGATCGGACCGAGCTCGTCGGTCACCGTCTTCACCCCGGCCTGGACGGAGGCTGTGTCCGTCACATCCACCTGGACGGCGACGGCCCTGCCGCCGTCGGCGTTGATGGACCCGGCGGTTGCCTGCGCCACATCCAGGTTGAGATCGGCGATGGCGACCTGGAAACCCTTGGCCCCGAGGGTCCGCGAGATACCTGCACCGATGCCCTGCGCGCCGCCGGTGACGAAGGCAACCCGATTACTCATGTCTGTCTCCGATGTGCTCGTCGTGTCTGCGGAAAACTCGTCAGGCGATGCTGGACGGCCACGTGACCGGCCCGGCGATGATCGAGTGACTGGTGAGGGTGCGGCCGAGCACCGACTGCGCCTCGCGGGCGGCCTCGATGATCGCGGGCAGCGACAGGCCGGTGGCCACGCCCATCTCGTGGAACATGCTCACCAGGTCCTCAGTGGCGATGTTGCCGGTCGATCCGGCCGGCACAGGGCAGCCGCCGAGCTCGCCGAAGCTCGACTCGAAGCTGGCGCAACCGGCTTTCAGCGCGGCGAACGCGTTGGCCAGTCCCTGCCCCCGCGTGTTGTGGAAATGAGCGGTGACCTCGACCCCGGGCAGCCGTTCGAGCGCCGCGGTGAAGAACTCGCCGGCGTACGCGGGGTTGGCTATCCCGGTCGTGTCACCGAAACCGACCTCGGTCGCCCCGGCCTCGGCGAACCGCTCCGCGAGGTCCAGCACCCGCTTCAGGTCGATTCTGCCCTCGTACGGGCACCCGAAGGAGGTCGCGATGACGGCGGCACAGTTCAGGCCCTCGGCTTTGATCCGGCCGACCATGACGTCGTTGTCGGCCATCGTCTCGTCGACGGTACGGTTCACGTTCTTCTTGTTGTGTGTCTCCGAAGCGGACACGAAAACCGCGACCTCGTGGAACCTGTGCCGCATCTTCAACGCGTTGTCCAGCCCCTTGCTGTTCGGGACGAGCACCATGAGCGACACGTCGTCGGGCACATCGACGCGGTCGAGTACCTGCACCCCGTCGGAAAGCTGCAGGATCACGTCCGCGCGGACGAAGCTGGCCACCTCGATCCGCTTGAAACCGGCTCTTCCCAGAGCGTTGATCAGCCGGATCTTGTCGTCGGTGGCGATGCGTTCCGGTTCGTTCTGGAAACCGTCCCGCGGGCCGACCTCCCGGATGTGCACATGGTCGGGGCGGCGAGTGCTCATTGCTCGGCTCCTCTCTGTTTTCTCCGGACCTGTCTGTTTCTCAGAACCTGTCTGGTACAGACCTCTCGAGGGCTTCCTGATGCTCCGGTGCGGCGACAGCGATCAGGCGTCGGGCGCGCTCCGCGAGGTCACAGCCGCGAAGGTGCGCCGCGCCGTACTCCGTCACGACCACGTCCACGTCCGAACGGGACGTCGTCACCACGCCGCCCTCGAGAACCGGCTTGATCGTGGACTCCGCTCCGGAGCGCGCACGCACCGCGATGATGGAACGGGCCCCGGTGAGTGCCGCCGCACGCGAGAAGTCGACCTGGCCGCCGACCGCTCCGATCAGAACGCCACGTCGTATCTCGGCTCCGACCTGCCCGGTCAGATCGACCTCGATAGCCGAGTTGATGGACACCAGCGAACGCAGCCGAGACAGCGTCGCCGGGGCGTGGGTGTAACTGGCGGGGCGGAACTCGATCGGCATTTCGACCAACCGTTCGTACAGTTCGGTACTGCCGAGTGCCGCGCCGGTGATGATGGTTCCTTGGTCGATCTCCTTGCGCGCCCCCGTCAGCACACCCTTGTCGACGAGACGCATGATGCTGTCGGAGATCATTCCGGAGTGGAAGCCGAGATCCCGATGGCCGGCGAGGCAGTCGAGAACCGCGGAGGGAAGCGGACCCACACCCATCTGGAGCGTATTCCCGTCCTCGACGAGGTCCGCGACGTTGCGCGCGATGGCCTGGTCCGTGGCGTCCGGTGAACGCTCGGGCGCCTGCTGCAGCGGACGGTCGGTCTCCACCACGGCCGCGAACCGGCTCAGCGGGATCCGTGGCGTGCCGACGGTCGCCGGCATCCGCTGGTTGATCTCGGCGATCAGCACGGGTGTGTGTCGCACGGCATCAGCCGCGTAGTCCACGCCGATACCGAGCGAACAGGTGCCGTCGGCGTCCGGAGGTGAGACCTGGACGAACCCCACGTCGCGGGGAACGAGTCCCTCGGCGAACATGCGCGGCAGGACAGAGTAGTGGCACGGCAGCACATCGAGACGGCCGGCGCGGCTGAGCGCGCGTAACTCGCCCAGGCCGCCGTACGAGACGAGTGACAGCGTGTCGGGCAGTTCTCGGGTGAGCCGCTCGTCCCAGGTCAGCCCGCAGAAGGCGCGCCGCGGACCCAGCTCGCCGATCTGGTCGAGCAGAGCATGCACGAGAGGCCGCGGTTCCGCGCTCGCCTGACTCCACCAGACACCGGCGCCTGGTGCCAGGTACCTCGCCAGCTCGATCATCCGTCGAGCCGCTGCACCAGGGTGGCAGTGCCGAGCCCACCGCCGCAGCACATCGTGACCAGACCGAGCTCGACGTCACGTCGTTGCATCTCGGCGAGGATCGTGGCCATCAGGCGCGAGCCGGTGGCACCGACGGGATGGCCGAGCGCGATGGACCCGCCGTTGACGTTGACCCTGTCCATGTCGGGTTTGAGTTCGCGTTCCCAGGCGAGCACCACGGAGCTGAACGCCTCGTTGATCTCGATCAGGTCGATGTCGGCGATCGTGAGTCCGTTGCGGTCGAGCAGCTTGCGTGTCGCGGGGATGGGGCCGGTCAACATGATGATGGGGTCGACCCCGACCGTGGTCTGGTCGAGAATGCGGGCCCGGACGTTCAGGCCGTACCGCTGCGCGGCCGAGCGAGAGGCAAGCAGCACACCGGCGGCGCCGTCCGAGATCGGTGACGAGCTTCCAGCCGTGATGCGTCCGCCCTCCGCGCGGAAGGCGGGTTTGAGCCCGGCCAACGTGTCCAGGCTGGTTTCCGGCCGGATGCTCTGGTCGGTGGTGCGGGTCTCCCCCGCCAGGTCCAGGGGCACCATCTCAGCGGCGAAGCGGTCCGCGCGGATCGCCTCGGTGGCCAGCCGGTGCGAGCGCACCGCGAACTCGTCCATCTCCCCGCGGCTGATCTGCCAACGGTCCGCGATCAGCTCGGCGCTCTCGCCCTGATGGACGAAGGAGTACTGGTCGCGCAGTTCCTGCGGCCATGGATCGCCGTACAGATCGGAGATTTTCTGCGGCGAGTCGATGGGGACGCGTCCCATGTGCTCGACACCACCGGCGATGACCACGTCGTGCGTGCCGGAGCCGATCAACGCGGCTGCCATGGCGACCGCGGTCTGCGCCGATCCGCAGCGCCGGTCGAGGGTGACGGCGGGCACCTCGGGCGGATAGCCGGCCTGGAGCCAGGCGTTGCGTCCGATGTTGCGCGACTGCTCACCGAACGGCGCCGTGCAGCCGATGACGAGGTCCTCGACCGCATCGGGAGCAATGCCGCTACGGGAGACCAGTTCGGTGTAGCACGCGGCGAGGATCGCGTTGGGGTGGGTGTCGCGGTACCAGCCCCGCTCCGGGTGCGACTTTCCGATGGGCGCGCGGACAGCCTCCGCTATCAGCACCTCGCGTCCGGTGTTCAGAAAAGGACTCGTGGTCGCCCTGGTCATCACATCACCGTCCCACCGTCGACGGGCAGCACCTGGCCCGTGATGTACGCGGCCGCGTCGGAGGCGAAGAACACGAAACTGCCGGCGATCTCCGCCGGTTGCGCCCACCGGCCGAGCGGAATTCTCGCCAGCGTCTTCTGCGCCAGCTTCTCGTTGCTGCGGATGTTCTGCGTCATGGGTGTGGCCGCCAGCGGAGCGAGCGCGTTGACCGTGATGTGGCGGCGCGCGAGCTCTTTCGCCAGCGACTTCGTCAGGCCGATGACACCTGCCTTCGCCGCCCCGTAGTTGGCTTGTCCGATCGTGCCCTGCAGCCCCGCGGCCGAGGTCACGTTGATGATGCGTCCGCTGCCGTCCTCGGGAAGGTAGGGCAGTACGGCCTGGCTGCAGACGAAGCTGCCGAGCAGGTGGATGTCGAGGATCCGGCGGAACGCCTCCTGCGTCAGGTCGGGGAACATCGCCGGTGCGATCGCGCCGGCGTTGTTGACCAGGATGTGCAGGGTGCCGCCGGCGAGTGCCGCCGCACGCTGGGCGGCCTGGGCCGCGGCCGCGCTGTCGCGCACGTCGAGGGCGCAGGAGTCCGTTGTGCCCCCGGCCGCGCGGATCCGCTCCGCCACCGACTTCGCCGCCTGCTCGTCGATGTCGGAGACGAGGACCGCGGCACCCGCGGCCGCGAACGCCTCCGCGGCCGCCGCCCCGATTCCTCTACCCGCGCCCGTCACCATTGCCGAGCGACCGTTCAAACCGAACATCAGTAGCTCCTGGGAAGACCGAGGACGTGTGAGCCGAGATAGTTCAGGACCATTTCCTGGCTGATCGGGGCGATCCGCAGCAACCGCGCCTCCCGGAAGTACCGGGCAACGGCGTACTCTTCGGAATACCCCATTCCGCCGTGCGTCTGCAGCGCCCGGTCGGCCGCCTGGAAACCGGCGTCGGCGCAGAGATACTTGGCGGTGTTCGCCTCGCGGGCGCAGGGCTTTCCCCGGTCGTAGAGCCAGGTCGCCTTGCGCAGTACCAACTCGGCCGCGTCGAGCCGGGCGAGGGAGTCGGCCAGCGGGAACTGCAGGCCCTGGTTCATGCCGATGGGACGGCCGAACACCTCGCGCTCGTTGCCGTACCGGACGGCCTGACGCAGCGCGGCCCGCCCCAGCCCGAGCGCTTCGGCTGCTATCAGCATCCGTTCCGGGTTCAGCCCGTCCAGCAGGTACCGGAACCCCTCGCCCTCCTCGCCGACCCGGTCCTCCACCGGAATGTGGAGATCGTCGATGAACAGTTCGTTCGAACTGACCGCGTTGCGCCCCATCTTCCTGATCGGACGGATGTCGACCGCGTTGCGGTCGAGGTCGGTGAGGAAGAGGGTCATGCCGTCGGTCTTCTTCTTCACGTCCTCGTACCTGGTCGTCCGGGTGAGCAGGAGGACCTTCTCCGACTCCAGCGCCTTGGAGATCCAGACCTTCCGCCCGTTGACCACGTAGTGGTCGCCGTCCCGGCGGGCGAAGGTGGTGATGCGCGTGGTGTCGAGCCCCGCGCCCGGTTCGGTGACCCCGAAGCACACGTGCAGGTCGCCGTTGACGATGCGGAAAAGACTGTGCTGCTTGAGCTCTTCCGAGCCGTGGACGATGACCGGATGCATCCCGAAGATCGACAGGTGCATCGAGCTCGCGGCGTTCATGCCACCGCCGGATGCCGACACCTCTTCGAGCAGGATCGACGCCTCGGTGATACCGAGACCGTGACCGCCGTACTTCTCGGGCGTGGTGATCCCTAACCAGCCGCCCCTGGCGAACGCGTCGTAGAACTCGCTCGGGAACTCGTGCGCGGCGTCCTTCTCCAGCCAGTACTGGTCGTCGAACTTGCCCGCAAGGTCCGCGACGGCTTTGCGGATCGTCGCCTGGTCCTCCGTCAATTCAAAGTCCACAGCAGGCCTCCCACTCGGCCAGGCACGACATCTTTTGGACTTATTGTATCAAAGGACAGACCAAAATGCCGCATCAGCCGACGGGCACGAGAGGGAGTTCCGAGGCCAGGCGCTCGTTCCACACGCTCGGCGCGCCGAAGAGCCGTTTGTTCAGCTTCGCCCGCTTGTAAACGAGCTGCAGTTCGTGCTCCCAGGTGTACCCGATGGCACCGTGCATGGTCAGCGCACTGTCGGCCGTCTGCTCACCAGCGGCCGTGACCTGCGCCTTCGCGGTCGCCGCGTGCAGTGCCGCCTCCTCGTGCCCCTGCTCCACGGACACGGCGGCGAAGTAGACGATGGAACGGGCGGCCTCGACGGAGACCAGCATCGACGCCGCCGCGTGCTTCATCGCCTGGAACGAACCGATCACAACCCCGAACTGCCGCCGCTGCTTGCTGTACTCCACCGCGAGACGCAGCATGCGCTCCGAGGCCCCGAGGCTGTCGGCGGCGACGAGAACAGCCGCCCGCAGTGCGGCCTGGGCGAGCACCCGCTCGGCGTCGACGCCCAGCCGCCGTGCGGGAACGTCGGCGAGATCCACATCGGCGACCGAGCGACTGCGGTCGAGCAGCGTGCGGCCACTGATCCCGACGCCGTCGGCGTCGACCAGGAACAACGCACGTCCCGCGGCCGTACTCGCCGGGACGACCAGCTGCCGTGCGCGGTCCGCGCCGAGGACCGACCGCACGGTGCCGCGCAGGACGCCGCCGTCCCGGCCGTCCCGTACCTCGACGACGGGGCCGGGCTCGTCCGGCGGCCTGTCGGCGTTCACGGCGAGAGCCGCGAAGCTGCCGTCGGCAAGCACCGCCGCGGCCCGCTCCGGTACGCCGGCCAGCGCCGGGATGGCCAGCACCGACGCCATCCACGCGCTGGACGGGGCGCAGTGGCGTCCCAGCTGCTCAGCTGTGAGCGCGAGCTCCAGCAAGCCACCGCCCTGGCCGCCGTAGTCCTCCGCGGACCCCACGGCCAACCAGCCGTTCGAGACCAGCAGCCGCTCGAACGCGGCGACGTCACCGGTGCCCAGCCAGCCATGCACGGTCTCGGCGGGAGCGAAACGATCCAGCCACTCCTGCAACGAGTCCCGGAACATCTCCTGCTCGTCGGCCAGATCCCACCGCATGTCTGCTCCTGTCATGCTCGGTTCCACGATTGCATCGCGCACGATGTTCGGATGGTAACTTAGGTCTGACCAATAGACCATCTGTGGAGAGAAGCACATGGCTGACACGCTGAAGAAGGATCGATCGGCGATCCAGCTCGGTCCTATGGAGGTCCCCAAGGCATCGGACGTGCTCGCCAACGAGCTTCGCGAGCGCATCCTCACCGGCGAGTTCACCGAGAACACACCGCTTCCGCCAGAGCGTGAGCTGGTTACGCAGACCCGGATGAGTCGTTCAACGGTGCGTGAGGCCCTGCGCATCCTTGAGGTTCAGGGCCTGGTCCGTATCAAGGCCGGTCGTGCCGGTGGCGCCTTTGTCCAGCGGCCGAGCAAGGAGGCGGTCGCGACCTCGGTGAGCCTGGTGATCCGGGGCCAGCAGATTCGGCTGGCCGCACTGCTGGAGACACGCGAGGCCATCGAGCCGTTCTGCGCCCAGCTTGCCGCCCGATACCGCACGGCGGACGACCTCAAGGTGCTCGACGCCGCCAACGAGGCCATCGCCGACGAGAACAGCACGCTGGCGGCGTTCCTGCAGGCCAACGTCGACTGGCACGTGGGCGTGGCGATCGCCAGTCACAACGAGCTGCTGACCGGTCTCATGACCGCCCTTTCGCGAGCGATCTACACCGCCACCGAGAACGAGAGGTTCATCGACGCCGAGGTACGACGGCTGACGGCGAAGGCGCACCTGTCCATCACCGAAGCCATTCGAGCGCAGAACCCCGAGGCCGCGATACGCCGGATGAACCGTCACGTCCACTCCTACGCCCAGGCAGTCCTCGAGGTCGAGGAACGCACCGAGATCTCGGTCCCCGAAGAGGCATGACAGGCGCTGGCACGCCTCGCCGGGGACCATCGATCTCGACCCACCCGCGCTCAGTTGCCCAGCCCGACCACCGCGCGGATCTCGTCCACCGCGTCCGGGTTCTCCGCACCCGAGAGATCCCCGGGATCCCGGCCCAGGGCCGCCGCCCGCACCGCGCGTCGGAGTATCTTCGCCGACCGCGTCTTGGGCAGCTGTGAAACCCGCCGAACCAGCCCCGGAGCGAAGGGTTTGCCGAGCTCGGCCGCGACCATCTCCCGCAGCTGTGCCGAGACGTCCTCGGTCGTGTCCGGGCGGGGGACCCAGAACGCCCAGACGGCCTCGCCCTTCTTGGGGTCCGGAACGCCGACCGCGGCCGCCTCGGCCACAGCCGGATGGGTGATCATGATCGACTCGACCTCGGCGGGTGCCAGGCGCTTGCCCGCCACGTTCATGACGTCGTCGGAGCGGCCCAGGATGAACCACTGCCCGTCCTTGTCGACCATGGCGAAGTCGCCGTGGCGCCACACCCCGGGGAAGGTCGACCAGTACGCCTCGAGATAGCGGGCCTCGTCCCGCCACACTCCTCGCGTCATCGCGGGCCATGGTTGACGGCAGACCAGCTCGCCGACCTCGCCACGCACCGACTGCGCCCGGTCGTCCACCACGTCGACGTCCATGCCGAGCGACGGCCCGCCCAGCGAGCAGCTCCGGATGGGCTCAACCGGGTACGGCGCGAGGAAGGATCCGCCGACCTCGGTGCCACCCGAGAAGTTGATGATCGGGACCCGTCCCCCGAAGACGTCCTTCGCCAGCCATTCGTAGGAGTCGGGATCCCAGGGCTCGCCCGTCGACCCGAGCACGTGCACCGACGACAGGTCGAAGCCGTCGACCGAGGCCTTCTCGCTGGAGCGAAGCGTCCGGATCAGGGTCGGCGAGACCCCGAGCATGGTGACGCCGTGCCGGTCCACCAGGTCCCACAGTCGGTTGGAGTCGGGCACGTCGGGCGAGCCCTCGTACAGCAGCAGCGTCGCGCCGTTGGCGTGCGTGCCGAAGATCGACAGTGGGCCCATGATCCAGCCCATGTCGGTCACCCAGCAGAACACACCCCCCGGGCCGACGTCGAAGGAGTAGGCGACCTCGCTGGCCACCTTCACGAGGAAACCGGCGTGGGTGTGGACAGCACCCTTGGGCCGGCCCGTCGTGCCGGACGTGTACGCCAGCAGCAAGGTGTCGGTCGCGTGCATCACCTCGGCCTCGCCGGCGTCGCCCGGGCCGGCGAGAAGATCGCTCCACCGGGTGTCCCTGGCCCCGGAGGTCTCCGGGACGCCCTCGAGGTTGCCGACGACGATGACATGCTCCACGGTCGGGCACGACCGCAGCGCCTCGTCGAGCAGTGGCTTCATGGGCACCGCGCGTCGACGCCGCACGGTGCCGTCGGCCACGATGACCGCCTTGGCGTCAGCATCCTGGATGCGGGAGGCGATGGCGGTGGGCGCGAACCCGGAGAACAACGGCACCAGGACCGCACCGAGGCGAGCGAGCGCGTAGCAGGCGACAACGGCTTCGGGAACCATCGGCAGGAACAGGGCCACCGCGTCGCCCTTCCCGATCCCCAGCCCGCGCAGGCCCGCACTGACCTTGTTCACCTGCCGCACGAGTTCGCGGTAGGTCACAATCCTGATCTTGCCATCCTCGGCCGTGTGGATGACGGCCGGCTGATTCGCGACCGGCTCGTCCCCGTCCCAACGCCCCAGGCAGGCGTCAACGATGTTGAGCTCGCCGCCCACGAACCAGTCGGGATGCTCGATGCCCGCGGAAAGGTCGACCACCCGCGAGTACGGCGTGCGGAACGGCAGGTTCAGGTCCTTCACCACTGCGTCCCAGTACCAGCCGATGTCCCGCACCGAGCGCTCGCGCAGCTCGGCGAGCGACGACAGGCCGTGCGCGCGCGCCAGCCGCGTGACGTTGGCGTTCTCGACGTACTCGGAGGTGGGAGTCCAGGTGCACTCGGTCACGATCATCTCCGGGGCATGTCGAGGATGCGCTCGGCGACGATGTTGCGCTGGATGAAGGTGGATCCCCCGGCGATCGCGGTGCCGCGAGCCTGATAGGCCAACCGGAGCCACCGCGAGTTGCCGAGCCGCTCGTCGTCCGGGGAGAACTGACCGCCGAGCGGCTCGAGGGAGAGCCGGAAATCGGCCAGGTCCTCGACGAGCGGGCAGAAGTAGAGCTTGCCGATCGAGGTGACCGGCCCGGGCGGACCCGCGTCGGCGGCGAGCGTGATCACCCGCTGACCGATGAGGTAGTGGATCAGGGCACGTCCGTAGAGGTCGGCGACCTTCTGGCGGACCGCCGGGTCGCCCCCCAGCGGGCGCCCGTTGTCGTCGGTGAGCCGGCTGACGTCCGTGACGATGTCATCGACAGCGCGCTTGGTGTTCACCCGGCCCGTGGCGATGGCGACCCGTTCGTAGGACAGCGTGGCCATCGCGACGCGCCAGCCGCCGTCCACCTCACCGACAACCATGTCGTCCGGGACGAACACGTCGTCGAGGAAGACCTCGTTGAACTCGACCTCTCCCAACATGTGCGCGAGTGGACGGACGGTGACGCCTTCGGCGTCCATCGGCAGCAGGAAGTAGGTGATGCCCTTGTGGCGCGGCCCGCCGCCGGTACGCGCGAGCAGGATGCCGTGGGCGGCGAGGTGGGCCCGGCTGGTCCAGATCTTCTGGCCCTGCAGCCGCCAGCCACCGTCGACCTTGGTCGCCCTGGTCCGCAGCGACGCCAGGTCCGATCCGGCCTCCGGCTCGGAGAAGAGCTGGCACCAGATCTCCTCACCGGAGAGGATCGGCCGGAGAAACCGTTCCTTCTGCGCGTCCGTGCCGAACCCGATGATCGTCGGACCGGCGAGGTCCTCGCCGATGATGTTCAGACGCTCGGGTGCGCCGGCGCGGTCCGTCTCCTCGATGAAGATCGCACGTATTTTCAGGTTGACACCACCGCCGCCGTACTCCTTCGGCCACGACAGTCCGGCATAACCGGCGTCGAACAGCATGCGCTGCCACTGCCGCCAGAACGGCAGCTGCTCGACCAGGTCGGCTGGCTCCGGCCAGGGAAGCCGCGGAAGGGCCGTCGCCAACCATTGCCGGACCTCGGTGCGGAAGTGTTGTTCCTCTGGCGAGTCCGCAAGATCCATGCTAGCACCCCTCATCCGCGATTCATGCGATGATACTATAGGTCAGACCGAAAAGGGGTTTTCACGTTGGCGAGGAACTACGGTTGAGCGGGGAACTCATCGGCACGGTCGTGGACGAGGTCGCCTTCGATGTCGAGCGCGGCAAGATCTGGGAATTCTCCCGAGCGACGTTCACCACGGACCCCGTGCATACGGACGCGGACGCCGCACGCACCGCGGGTTTCGACGATCTGCTGGCCACCCCGACCCATGTCGTCGTCGCCGGGCATCGGCGTGACCAGCGCGCCTTTGTCGAAAAGCTCGGCTTAGCCCTCGAACGTGTGGTCGTCGGTTCGGTGCGGTGGCAGTACCTGCGCCCGCTCCAGGCCGGGGACTCGCTTCGAGGTGTGCGCCGCGTCGTCGGCGACGAACGTCGGGACGGGAAACGCGGCGGTTCCATGCGCATAGTGACATTGGAAACCGAGTACGTCGACTCCGCGGGAACACCGGTCGTCCGTCAGCAGGACGTGCTCATCGAGCGGGGAAAGAGCGCATGAGGCAACCCATTCAGGTCACGATCGGAGACACATTCCCGGCCAGGGACATCGGGCCGCTCACGCAGACCGACATCGTGCGCTTCGCCGGCGCGGGCGGTGATTTCAATCCGCTGCACCACGACCCCGAGTTCGTCCGGTCGACCGGCTTTCCCGGTGTCATCTCGATGGGGCAGATGCAGGCCGGGATGCTGGCCGGCTGGCTGTCGGACTGGCTCGGCGTGGAGCACCTGCGGGAGTTCGAGGTGCGCTTCGTCGCCCCGGTTTTCCTGGGCGACGTACTACGTCTCTCGGGTGAAATCGTCGCGATCGACGGACAGGGCCCTGTCTCGATCGCCGATGTCGCCCTGTCGGCGAGCCGGGGCGACGACACGGTGGTGAAGGCCAGCGCGCAGGTCGTCGTCGCCTCATCCTGACGTCGACGCGACGCGTCACC
Source organism: Protofrankia symbiont of Coriaria ruscifolia (assembly GCF_900634745.1). NCBI lineage: Bacteria > Bacillati > Actinomycetota > Actinomycetes > Frankiales > Frankiaceae > Protofrankia > Protofrankia symbiont of Coriaria ruscifolia. The sequence continues at coordinate 28,226 of NZ_CAAAFR010000075.1, read as the reverse complement.
GTGCTGGCATCACCACGCCGGCACAGATCACGACTTGAGTTTTTCGGCGATGTCGGCGCGGAGGATGTGTTTCTGGATTTTGCCCGTTGCGGTCATCGGCAGCCGTGGCACGATCTCCAGGTGTTCGGGCATCTTCTGGATGGCCAGACCCTGATCGAGAAGGTAGGTCTGCATGTCCTCCAGCGTCAGCGACTCATGCCCCGCGGCGAGCACGAGGTAGCAGCACAGCCGCTCCCCCAGCTGGTCGTCCGGCATCCCGACGACCCCGACACCGCTGACGGCCGGGTGCGCCGTGAGCAGATCCTCGACCTGGCGGACGCTGATGTTCATGCCACCGCGGATGACGATGTCCTTCAACCGGCCGGTCACCCGGACATAGCCTTCCTCGTCCATGACCCCCAGGTCACCTGACCGTGAATAGCCGTCCGGGGTGAACAGGGCGGCGGTCTCCTGCGGGTTGTTGATGTACTCGAGCATGTGGCTGGGCCCGCGGAAGGCGATGTCGCCCTCCTGACCGCGCGGCAGCTCAAGGCCCACCTCGTCGACGACCTTGATCGAGGTTCCGGGAAGGGCCGATCCGTCGGAGGTGATCGAACGACCTGGGTCGTCCTCCACCGTGCACATGGTGGTCACGGCGTTCTCTGTACGGCCGTAGAGACTTAGTATCTGGCAGTCCGGCAACAGCTTGCGAGCCCGTTCCACAAAAGCCCCCGGAATGGGTGAACCCGCGGAGACCCAGATGCGCAGGCTGCTGGGATCGTGCTGGTCGGGATCGTAGACGTCCATGAGCATCTGCAGGAACGTCGTCGCGGTCACCGCGACGGTGCAGTGGAACTTGCTGATCTGCTGTAACCCTGCGCTGGGCTCCCATGTCTCCATGAGGTGCGAGGCGGCACCGTAGATCATCGGTATGAGGAGACTCGTGATGAACCCCGTCGTGTGTGTCACCGGCGACGGGCCGAACTGGACGTCGGACCGGCGGTAACCGAGGCCCTTGCCGAGCAACCGCGAGCCGGCGGCAAAGGTGTTGAAGGTATGCAGGCAGCCCTTGGGGCGAGACGTCGTGCCCGAGCTGTAGACGATGACGAAAGGGTCATCGGCGCCGGCACCCGCACCGAGTTCCTCGGCCGCGACCACCGGGCCGGAGGCCGCCAACAGCGACCCGAACGCAATCACCGAGTCACGCTCGTCGGAGGAATGCCCCCGCGCTACAACGATCTTCTCCAGGTCCGGGCAGTCGGCCTGGAGCTTGGTGTACATGTCGAGGTAGTCGAAGTTCTTGAACCTCTCGCAGGTGATGGCCACCCGGATGCCACCGTCGCGCAGGATGTAGCCGACCTCGTCACGCCGGTAGATCGGCATGATCGGTACCATGATGGCACCGATCCGCGACAGCGCCACCGCGATCTGCGCGAACTCCGTCCAGTTGGGGATCTGGACGCAGACGCGGTCCCCCTTACCCAGACCCAGACGCTTGAGGCTCGCCGCGAGACGCAACCCGGTATCCCGGAGCTCCTGGTAGGTCAGGGACGTGGTGTCGTCCGTGATGAACACCTTGTCGGGCTGCCCGGAAACCTGAACGTCCAGGACGTCGAACAGGGTCTCCTCACACCATAAGCCGGTGGCATAGAAGGTGGCGATGTCGTCTTGTGAGTAGCGGTCCGTCACCGTTGTGAACGTCATCGTGATCTTCCTCGCAGTCAACAACGACCGTGTGCCAGGTCACAGTACTTTAGTCGACCTTAGAATGGTTAGACCAAAAAAGCAATGACTTTGACCCCGGTGCCGGTAGCCGGTCAGGAAGAAACGATCACCTCATCTTCCACTCGGGGGCCCGCTTCTCACGGAACGCCCGCACTCCCTCGACGAGGTCCTCGGTGGTAAAGGCCAGGGCGAGCTGAGCCTGCAGCACATCCAGGGCCTCGCCCAGACCGAGGTCGCGAGTGGCGTTGATGGCATCCTTGCCAAGCTTCATCAGCAGCGGCGACTTCGACGCCACCTTGTGCGCCCAGGCACGGACGACATCGTCGAACTCGGCGTCGGGCACTACCGTGTTCACGATGCCCAGGTCACGGGCTTCCGAAGCGCTGATGAGGTCACCGAGCATCATCAGCTCGTTGGCCTTCATCCGATCGACGTTGCGGTAGATGAGAGCCGAGATCATGAAGGGGAACGCGCCCACGTTGATCTCCGGACAGCCGAACCGGACCGACTCCTTCGCGATCACCAGGTCGCAGGCCAGCGCCAACCCGAACGCCCCCGCGAGCACGTCACCGTTGGCGGCACAGATCACCGGCTTGCCCAAAGCCCCGATCAGCTTGAAAAGACGCGGAAAGCGATCAAGTCCGGCGTACTTGGTAATCGTCGTACGATCATCGGCGAACGCCTTGAGATTGCCACCCGCGGAAAAGATCCGATCATGCGACGAGGTGAGCACCGCGACCCGCACGGCGCTGTCGTTCCTCGCCGCTTCCAGCGCAGCCAGAAGATCGTCAAGGAGCTCGTCACTGAGCGCGTTGCGGGTTTGCGGGTGGTCCAGTGTCACGAAGGCGACACCGCGGTCATCCGCCTCGTAACGGACGAGCTTGTCTGCCATCGACGTTGTCCCTTCCCGGTACGAGTGTTCAGTCCTTGTTCAGTCCTGAGCAAGGACGATCTTGCCGAACCCGTCGCCCCGCTCGAGGTACTGCTGCGCCTGCTCAGCCTGATCGAGCGGGAAAACCCTGTCGATGATCGGAGGTGCCACCTGCCGGGATTCCAGCAGCGCCAGCAGCCCGGCGAAATCGCGAGGACTGCCCATCGTGGTGCCGAGCAGGTCGTACTGGCCGAAGTAGAAGCGCCGTACGTCGATAAGCGCTTCCTGCGCGCGCGAAGCACCGAGAACCACCAGCCGGCCGCCGGGGCGCAACGCCTGGATCGACTCCCGCCAGCTTCCCACCGAGTCCAGCACGAGGTCGAAACCTCGTCCCCCGGGTGAGCGCTCCTTCGCCGCCTGCGCCCAGTCGGGCTCGGTGTAGAGAACTCCACCGCTGGCCCCGAGGCTGCGGGCCCGCGCGATTTTGGTGGCCGAGGACGAGGTGAGCACCACCGAGGCACCGATGCCGACAGCGAGACCGACCGCCATCGTGGCCACACCGCCACCGGCACCGAGCACCAGCGCGGACTCCCCGGCGCGCAGCCTGCCGCGGGTGAACAGCGCGCGATAGGTGGTCAGCCCCACCAGCGGCAGGGCCGCCGCCTCAGGCCAACTGAGTCCGGCGGGCTTCGGCACCACGCATTCGACGGGCACCCGCACCAGCTCGGCGTAGGTGCCCGGCTGGTGGTCACCCAGGATCTGCCAGTCCGCACCCGGCGCACTGTCGTCCTCGCCCCACCACAGCGAGGGCACGATCACTACTTCCTCGCCGGTGTCCACGCGCACGCCCGCGCCGTCCGCACCGAGCACATGCGGCAGCGGGGAATGATACCTGCCCTGCCGGACGAGCACGTCATGCCAGTTCAAGGCGGTGGCACGGAGTCGGACCGTCGTCCACCCGGGTTCCGGTCGCGGATCGGGAAAGTCGGCGAACCGCAGGTTCCGCGCCGCACCGAACTCACGGAGGACGACTGCGCGCACCCTACCTCCAAGCAAAGGTCTGATCATTGGACCCTAGTGTCGGAAGTCGCGAGGGCGCAAACAACCCGCCTACAGATGATCTTGGCCGATCGCCGACGCCGACTACGACAAGGACCCGCACCTGCGCGCCTTCTGCCACACCCATCGGTTGTCCACATGCTCGCCATACCGAAAGCCTGCCGTTGATCGACGCCCGAGGCCGGGACACTCGCCCGGAACGGGTCCAGGGCCACTTCCCCGCCGGAACGTTCGGTGGACGGTAGAGGAGAACAAGTCGTCAGGGGCCTTTCACGCAGGCCGTGCGCACTCAGGCGCTCCCCCAGCGCCTTACAACCGGTAACTGATCAGCCCCAGATCACGCCTTGCTCTCAATCAGGTGCTGCAGGTAGGGCGTCGGCCAGTGGGTCTCGAACTGTCCGGCGCCGACCTCACCGTCGATTGTCGCGGTGCAAGCCGCCTCCCAGATCTCGGTGGCCATCTTGTCGTTGGTGGGCAGCTTGACGACCCCGTAGCTGTCAAGCACGAGATGTGTGCTCTCGCCGGCGATGTCGATCAGTTCGGCATCGAGCCGGCGCTGGGTCATGTCCTCGTTGTAAGAGGCCTTGTGCTTGATGTGCGAGACCGGAACGGTCACGCCATCCTTGACGACATAGCCTGCGAATCCCCACTCACCCTTGGCGATCCAGATCCAGCCGTTCACGGCCCGGCCGGACTCGGTGTACGCGACGAACCACTTCCAATGGTGCGGAATCCCCCAGTTGCGGTTCCCCCACGAATGGTCACGGTGCCCCATCCGGTCCCACTCGATCCGGCGTCCGCCGACGTCGATGAAGCCCGTGACGCGACCGGTCTGCTCCAGCCGGTTCTCCGCGAACCAGGCGGGCAGACCGTCGGGGTTCGAGCGGTAGCTGAACGCGTCGTGGATCGCTGCGAAGGTGTATTCAATGGTCAGTTCCTCATCATGGAACACGACCTCGGCGCTACGACGCAGCTCCGGCTGTTTGACCGTGAGACCCTGGAACTCGAAGTTGTCGAAGTCCATGTCGGCCGGTACGCCCCCACTCGCCAGCTTGAGCGCAACCGGTTCGGTGCCCGGTCCCCAGACGGAAACGTTGTAGCCGGTCTTGCCCCGGTCGGTGAGGTATAGGTAGATCTGCATACCCAGCCGCTCCTCAGGCATGATCAGCTCCCAGAAGAGGCTGTCACGCATCTTCCCGCCCGGGGCCGGCCAGTGCCGCAGGTCGTCCCGAGGGCCGAAACCTGGGTCGACACCTCCCAGCGTCACCATTGTTTTTCCTCGTTGGAGACGAAGCGCCGGACCGACTGCCGGAACATGCGCTGGTCGTCGTCATAGACCTTGCGGTGGTTCAGCATGAACGGGCCTCCATCAACGAGTCGGAATCGTAGCCGGTGACCATCACGAACCGCCCTGCAGCAGCTTGCGCACATCGGCCACGGCGTCGATACCGGCCTCGTCGCTGCCCGCGAACGGGATGAAGTTGAACGTGCTACAACCGGCTTCGATGAAAGGCGCGACGAACTCGGCCACGTCCTCCGCCGTGCCGTAGGGGACATAGGACTCGAATTTGTCGAACGGAGTGCGGTAGAGGCCTTCCATCGCCGGGGCCACCCTGCTGCGCGCCGCGGCCCGGTCGGAGCCGAACCCGCACCAGAATGTCATGCCGTGCTTCCAGCCGACATCGGCACGGCCCACGTCCGCTGCGTGCTCCTCGACGGCGTCGATCGCCTCGGCGCAGCGCGCGGCCGAGGTCCAGATGCCGAGCCAGCCGTCGCCCAGTCGCCCCGCCCGTCGCAGCGCGGCGTTGGAACGGCCGCCTAGCACCAGCGGGATGGGCTGCTCCGGCGTGGGTCGAAGCCGTGCCTCGTCCAACGAGAAGAACTCGCCCTCGTAGCTGACAGTCTCTCCGGCCAGCAGCGGAAGTCGGTCCATGCCCGAAAAAGCAGGTTGTCGGTCTCGGTGTCGATGGCGTTGCGCTTGTCGGGGCGGTTGAGGGTTATGTAGGCGATCTCGCCGCCTTTCTCGTAGAGAACCTTCGACATTGGGTTTCCTCGCTGTTCCGAGCTGGTCGTGGTCTAAACTGAATCGGGCAGGCCGGTCAATAGGCCCTCCCGGCTATCGACCCCGCGGCTTGGCGCAGAGTGCGTCGGCAGGCACCGAGCAGGCCGTCGACGAGCGCAGGATCGGCGTAGTAGCGGTCGCCCTCGCCCGTGACGGTCTTACGGCGGCTGTATTCGAAGAGGACCGCGAGCTTGAACAGCTGGAATGCCTCATACCAGGGCAGCCGTGACAGTTCTCGGCGGGTGGCGGTCGCGTAGCGCGCAGCAAGCACATCCCGTCCCGGGAAACCGTCCCGCAGGGTCACCGTGGACATCTCAGTCAGGGCGTGCAGCGGCTCACCGGGAACAGCGTATGTAACGAGCGTGTAGGCGAGGTCTGCGAGTGAATCGCCGATCCCGGCCAGCTCCCAGTCGAGCACACCGAGGAGCCGGGCAGGTCCGTCGGGCGCGAGCATGACGTTGCCGAACCGGAAGTCGCCGTGCAGCAGCGCCGGCTCACCCGATGTGGGCACCGTGGTACGCAGCTGGTCACGGATCTCGTCGAACGGCGAGTCCAGTACCCCGTCCTCGTCGGCGATCAGGCGGGGCAATCGGTCGAGCTGGCGCTCGAGGAACCCGTCGGGCCGTCCGAGATCGCCCAACCCGCAGCCACGCCAGTCGACGGTGTGCAGCGCGGCAAGGACGTCGATGAAGGCTTCGGCTGCGGCAGAACGTCCCTCAACGGTGTCCAAAGCCGGCGGCAGGGTGTCGGTAGCGACCACGCCGTCGAGATGTTCCATGACATAGCAGGGAACGTCCATCACGTCGCCCTCCTCGGCGACGGCGAGTACCCGTGGGACCGGAACGTCGGTGTCCGCCAGCGCTTGAAGGATGCGCGCCTCACGCCGCATGTCGTTCGCGCCCCTGGGCAGGGGCGGTCGCGGCGGTCGGCGCAGCACGAGAGTCTGCTCGCCGGTCGTGACAGTGTAGGTGAGGTTGGAGTGACCGTCCCCAATGCGTCGTAGCCGCACATGCCCGACGCAGAGGCCCTTGGCCTTTAGCCATCTCTCCAGCGCACTGACGTCGAACGGGATCTCCTCGTCAGTCATGTCTGCATCCTGATTACGTGCGAGACGTACGAGGGGAGCCATCGTGTCTCGGATTGGCCCCAGCCGGCTTCCCTGTTGACGCCGCTCCGGCGGGCGGCCTCGTTGAACACTGGGTCCGAACCCACCAGCGGCGCAAGGGGCACGTCCAAGCTCCGGCTGGTCATGTCGTCGTTGTAGGTGGCTCGGCGCCAGCCGGTCTGCGCGGGACGGAAGTCATAGGTCGGCGCAAGAGCATGGTCGGCTTCCGATTGGCAGAGCTTCGGGAAGGTGTATGGATTCGCCCGGACAACCTGCTTCGGCAGCTCAGCGGCACCGTCGCCGAACAGTGCACCTTCTTCGAAAGCCGCTATCCGGACTCTCTCAAGCTGGTCGGGTTGCTCTGGGACCTACCCGGCTGGGCGTACGAAGCGCGCCGCCTCTGTACGGAGCTCGACACTGCCGGCGCTCTGACCGCCGGATTCATGGTCACCGCCGAGGTTCTCCGGCACCTCCTGATCGACCCCTATCTGCCCCCAGAACTGCTACCCGAGGACTGGCCGGGCGCTGAACTCCGCAAGCTGTATGCCGAGTTCAGCGCCACGTACACCAAGCGCCTCCGCGACTACAGCGGCGGCTGACTCTCCTGCCTGATACTGTGCCGTGCTCGATTATTCTGTCGAGGCCGGTGCCGCACCGGACGCGTCTTCCTGGCGATTCTTTTAATCTTCGGGTTAGGGTGCCCACCTCTGGGGGTAGGAAAGTGTTTCTGGCGGCAGGGCTGCGCGGCTCTGGTGGGCAGCCCAGCTGATGAACCGTCAGATGCTGCGCTGGGATTTGCTCTGCACGGTCGCCAGCTGGCTGCGCTCGCGGATGTCCGCCCAGGCCTGGTCGCTCAGTGCGGTCAGGCCCGCGAACGTGCCGGGGCCAGCCAGTTTCTGCCCCCCGTCCATCGTGATCGTTTCACCGGTGAGGTAGTCGCAGGCGTCCGACAGCAGGAACATCGTGAGGTTCGCCAGTTCCTCGATGGTGCCCATGCGGCGCATCGGGATCTGGTCGGCCTGGGTCGCCCCGACCGCGCTTTTGTCCGTGGGGTTGAGCATCTCCCAGGCGTAGTCCGTCGGGATCGGCCCGGGCGCGACGGCATTGAGGCGGATCCCATAACGGGCCCACTCGACCGCCAGCGACATGGTCATGGCGTGCACAGCGGCCTTGGCCATCGCGGACGGGACCACGAACGCCGAACCGGTCCAGATCCAGGTGGTCAGGGTGGACAGCACCGCTCCGGGCAGGCCCTCGGCGATCCACCGGCGGCCGGCGGCATGGGTGGTGTTGAAGGAACCGTTCATCACGGTCGCGCTGACGGCCTCGAAGGCCCGTGCGCTCAGGCTGGCGGTCGGCGCGATGAAGTTTGCCGCGGCATTGTTGACAACACTGGTCAACGGCCCGTGCCGCGCCCAGATCTCGCCGATCGCCGCGTCGACGAGATCGGCCTTGCGCACGTCGACGGTCTGTACGTGTACGGTTCCCGGCCGGCCGGCCGAGACCTGCGCGGCGGCCTCGTCGAGGACTGCCTGGCGGCGTCCCCACAGATGGACCTGGGCGCCGTGGCGAACCAGGTGGGCTGCCACCCCTCGGCCGAGGCCGGTCCCACCGCCGGTGATGAGGATCCGTTTGCCCCGCAGCAGGTCCGGCGCGTAGATCGACGTTGTGGTGTCAGCCATAGGTCTCCCTCGCCGGCGCCGCGGTGGATTCCGCTGTGCAGCGCATGGGAGTCAGTTGCCCCGGTGCGCGGAGAAGTCCGGTGCGCGCTTCTCGTTGAAGGCGGTGATACCTTCCTTGGCCTCGGCGGAGTCACTGAACATCTTGAGGCTGGAGTAGGCCATCTGCCCGATGCCCGCGAAATGCTCGCTGTCGGTGTTCATCGACTGCTTGAGTACCTTGAGGGAGGTCGGTGACAACAGGAGGATCTCGTCCGCCCAGGCGCGGACCTCGGCCCGTAGCTGGTCGGCCGGGACGACTTTGTTGACCAGGCCCCAGTCCGCGGCCTGGTCGGCGCTGTACTGGCGGCAGAGGAACCAGATTTCGCGGGCACGCTTCTCGCCGATCACGCGGGCGAGGTAGCCGGTGCCGAAGCCGGCGTCGAACGAACCGACCCGGGGACCGTTCTGACCGAAACGGGCGTTGTCGGCGGCGATGGTGAGGTCGCACAACAGGTGCAGAACGTGGCCACCGCCGATGGCGAAACCGTTCACCGCCGCAATAACGGGTTTGGGCACGTCACGGATGACCCGGTGCAGTGCGTCCACCTCGAACAGGCCGCTGTCCGATGGTCCGTAGTCGCCTGTTTCCATGCGCTGCTTCTGGTCACCGCCGGTGCAGAAGGCTTTCTCGCCGGCGCCGGTGAGGCAGATGACGCCGACGTCTTCGCTGCCCCATGCATGTTTGAAGCTTTTGATCAGTTCATCGACGGTACGGGCGCGGAACGAATTGTAACGTTCCGGTCGATTGATGGTGATCCAGGCCAGGCCGTTGTCGACCGTGTACGTCACGTCAGTGAAGTGGTCGGTGAACTGGTCCATTGAACTGATGACCCTCTTCGATCAGGAAGCGAGCAGGGCCGCTGCTCGTCGCGGAGTAGATGGAATGATCTTTTTGGTTGCCCGTCCGGCAAATACCGGCGTGCCGGGGGGTAAACGTACTAGCGCGGACGGTCGTTTTCAAGTGGACGCTTAACGGATTATTTGAACACCGCTGAGGAGGATGGGAATTCCCACCGAAGGGGAATGGGAACCATGGCCGGAGAATGATGGTTGGAGAGGTGAGGCGTTCTCCGGGGTGACGGGCCTGCGCCGGCCCGTCCCGTGGTGGGCGGATGGGGCCTTGTCGCACCGCTCGTCCGCGCCGATCGGCGGGCGGGACGGCCGACCGGGATCTGATGGCTGGGGCGGGGTCGCGGCCTGCGCTTTCGAGGGGCCGACCGGTCTGCGACTGGACGCCTGGTAGCATAAAGAAATGGATCAGTTTCACTGAGTATTCTATCTCCCAACGCTTGCTTCAGTGAGTTATTATTTCACTACGTATCGTTGCCCATCCCGGCTCCGGTTCCGAACCGGGAGAGTCGGCGAACCGCAGGTTCCGCATCCCACCGAACTCGCGGAGGACAACTGCGCGCACCCTACCTCCAAGCAAAGGTCCGACCATTGGACCTTAGTGCCGACGGTCGCGAGGACGCAAGCAACCCGTCCACAGATGATTTTGACCGATCATCGGGCGCAGGTACTGGGAGATGGACTCCGCGCGGTTCTCCGCGCCCAACCTGCGAAGGATGCGCTTCACATGTGACTTCACGGCACCATTGGTGATCACGAGTTTTTCGGCACCCTCAAAAGTCTCCCGGCGACGTGGACTCCTGTAGAGGCGGGGCTTGTGTCGCGTTGGTGAGGCGCGTCGTCTCGACGTCCGGGAGGGACGTGACGGGGTGGGGCCAGGTCCAGTGGGAAGGATGCGTCGATGTCAGCGTCCATCCGTCCCCATCCGCCGGCCTGCCGCTAGGAGGAGGCTGCGACGACTGGAGTTTCATCACAAAAAGTGGTATTCCTGTCACGGTGCGACAAAGCAGGTCGTCTGCCGGTAGAGCCGGCCGTGAACGAGCAGGTACGGGAAGGAAGCCCCGCCCCGGACCCGGCCGCCATGCCCCCTGCCGCAGCCGCCCCCAAACGGTGCAGTACAAGGCAGCCGATCGGCGATCTCCTCGACGTCCGCCACGCCGTCCCCAGACGGTGCAGTACAAGGATGCGCACACAGTGGGGGGACAGCTGACGCAGCGCCCGCTCCCTCTCGCAGGCTGCCTGCGCCGGATAGCACGACGAGCGACCCGTCCGGTTCCTCCGATCACCGGTTCGGCGGGGTCTGCCATGAATTAACTCCGTTGTATGCAATAGACCCGTTACTCTCTCCGAAAAAGGAGCTCGGCCGCACCGGCACCAGTGACCCGGAGGGCCAGTTAGCCGGAAGGTTGGTGTGTCCATAGTGCGATCGGGTGATGAATATGGACAAAACGTAACAAAGTCGAACTTTAGCTTATGATCCGCCGAGCGTCCAGCGCCGGACGCTTGCGCCAGTCGAGGAGGCTCATCGTGTCTACCGGGGACATCAGGTGTCACGGGAGAAACCACAAACCGACGATCGGGGACCGCGTGTACCAGCGGTCGATCTCCGATCAGACGCTGAGCGAGGTACTCGCGATCATCTGCAAAGCTCAGAAACTACTCAACTCGCAGCGCCTGCCCGACGTCACGGAGATCAACGATTTACCCGCCGCCAGCACCGCCCTGGATGCCATCTGGCACGGCGTACACACAGCCGCAACCAGTGACCGCACGACCGCCGACCGCCTGGCATGCGCAGACGACCTGCTGCCACTGCTCATCCAGCTCAAGAACACCGACAACAGCGTGCGCGAGGAACGCGCCCACCACCGGTCGAGCACGATGCGCAACGCGCAGACCGCCCTCGGCCGATTACACCAGACGGCTTCGGTATCCGAACTCATCGCCTCCACCCCGAGCATCGTGTGCACGATGGGGTTCGACCGGGCGATCATGTCACGCATCCACGAATCGACCTGGGTGGCCGAAGCACTGCATGTCGATGGGGACAAGCAGTGGGCGGAAGCGATCTTACAGGCCGGCCGGGACAACCCGCAGAAGCTCGTGCCCAACCTGTTCGAAACCGAGATCGTGCGACGGAAACGACCACTCACCGTCACCAACGTCCAGCAGGAATCACGCGTGCACCGGCCGATGGCCGAGGTCTCCCAGTGCAGGAACTACGTCGCGGTGCCGATCATGCCCTGCGCCCGGGTGATCGGCTTCCTGCACGCCGACCGCTACTTCCACCGCAGCGAACTCACCGACTTCGACCGGGACGTCCTGGCAATCTTCGCCGAAGGCTTCGGCTACGCCCTGGAACGCGCGATCCTCCTCGAACGACTGGCCCAGATGCGCACCGAGATGCTGCGCTACACCGAGGGACTGGCCACGGCGATGAACGACTTCGAGGGTCAGATCGGGTTCGGCGCACACGGCGCGGATCACGAGCTCGCCCGACCCGAACGCCCGCTGCACGACGACCACTGGCCAGCGGACTCCCGCCTGACCAGACGAGAGCTCGACGTACTCAGGCTGATGGCCGCCGGCGACACCAATGCACGCATCGCCGACAAGCTGATCATCTCCGAGGGAACCGTGAAGTCCCACGTCAAACACATCCTGCGCAAGCTGAACGCGGCCAGCCGCACCGAGGCGGTGTCGATCTGGCTGCACAGCGAACGGCAGCACAGCGAACGACAACAACTGTCATGAGCCGCCGGGCACGGCTCTGTGTCAGCAGCGAGCGGACTCGGTAGGTGGACGTCTGGTCCGACAACGGAACCCGGATCGTGGACGGGCTGACGCCACTCACGGTGCTGTGACGATCCTGAGATCGGTAGGTGGTTGACTCAGGCGGCTGGGCCGCGACTCCTCCCTCGCCCAGAACCCGGATGAGACAGGGGTCGCAGCCGTCACGACTGCGGCGTGGGGCCTGCCGCAGCGTCGAGCGAGACACGCGACAGGACCGGGGCGTCACGTCCGGTACCGAGGGACCCGCCGGGTCGTCCGGCCCCGGAGCCGCTCTTCTCCTCGTGATACTCATCCTCGACGTTCACCGACCAGACATCGTGGTTCGTGCCGGTGGCGATGTTCTCGGCGGTGAGCATCGCGGTGAGCATCGAATGATCCTGGTTGTTGTACCGGAACATGCCGTTGCGGCCGACCGGGTACACGTTGGTCGTGTTGCCGCCGAGCCAGCCGCGTATCACATCGACGTTCGCCCGGTAACGGTCGTCGTAGATGGGATAGGCCTTGCTCTGGCGAACCACGTATCCCGACTCGATGTCGTCGTAGCCGACAAGGCCGAGTTTGGCCAGCTCCCGCTTGCCCTGCTCGATGAGGTCGTCGTCGGGTGCCGTCCAGGCGGCGTCGCTTTCAAAGACCGTGTATTCCAGACCGAGCACGTTACGGCCGTCCTTGACCAGGAACGGCGACCAGGAACCGAAGTTCTGAATGCGCATGGTCCGGACCTGCGGGTCGTGGATGTAGATCCAGTTGTCGTCCCAGGGCACCTTCTCGGCGGGCACCACGAGCGCGACGGTGATGAAGTCCCGGTAGCGCAGGTCGCGGGCGGCCTGGGCGACAGCGGGTGGGACGGGCGGATCCATCGCCGTGATCAGCTCGGAGATCGGCATGGACGACACGACGTCGGTACAGGGGTAGACGGTGGTTCCCCCGCCGCCGTCGCGCGCGACAACCGCCGTCGCGCGGCCGCCGGCGTGCCTGATGCCCACCACGGTCGTACCCGTCACGATCTTGCTGCCGGCAGCCGTGACCTTGTCGCGGCATACCTCCCACATCATCCCGGGGCCGAACTTGGGGTACTGGAATTCTTCGATCAGCGAGGTGATCTTCTTCTGGTTACGACGTGGCGAGACCGCGTTGACGATGGCGTTCGCCAGGGAGAGGCTCTTCACCCGTTGAGCGGCCCAGTCGGCCGGCATCTCGCTGACCGGAACACCCCAGACCTTTTCGGTATAGGTCTTGAAGAAAGTGCGGTAGAGACGCCAACCGAAACGGGCGACCAGCCAGCTTTCGTAGTCCGTCTGATCCTTCGGCGGCCGGGCCCTGGCCCACAGGTACGAGCCGATGCACCGGGCGGCCTCGGCCGGGCCGAGATTGCGCAACGCATTCCCGGCGTTGATCGGGTAGTCGTAGTAGGCGCCGTTGTAGAAAATGCGACTCCTACGCGGCCGCAGCAGGAAATCGGCGTCACTGAGAATTTCGTGCCACAGCTCCTCGACCGCCCGGACCTTCGTGAAGAACCGGTGACCGCCGATGTCGAACCGCCAGCCGTCGCGCTCAACCGTCCGGGAGATACCACCGACCTGTGTGTCCGCCTCGAGCACGGTGGATGAGATCCCGTGTTTGTGCAGCTGGAACGCCGCGCTCAGACCCGCTGGACCGGCGCCTATCACCAGGATCTCGCGCCCAGGTTCCGCGGGCGGCGTTGAAAGCTCGGTCATGGGATGCAACGGCTCCTCGGCTGCTGAAGGGGACGGTTACTCCGTGATGGTTACCCTGTGACGGTTCCACGTGTGATGTCACGGTCACCACTGCCCGGCCGGGAGCCGTCGTCTCCGATGACCATTCCCGTACCGCCCGCGATGATCACGCTTTCCATCTTCACCAGAGTAGATAGCCCGCGACGACGGGAGGACGGGGGGTCCCGCCGGGGCGCCCCGTCGGGACCAGACGGACGCGGCCCGTTCACCCGGCGCTGGTCATGCAACACTTCGGTTCCAAGGAAGCGCTGTTCCAAGCCGCCTCCGCCATCGATTTCGACCTGGCCGGCTGCCTGCCCGGACCGCCCGACGAGCTGGGCGGACGCGTCCTGAGCTACCTCCTGCAACAGCTCGACAAGCAGCCGGACGCCATGCTGGCGACGCTGCGGTCGATGCTCACCCACGAACAGGCCGCCGAGGCGGTCCGCTACGCCTTCCTCGACGACGGCGCCGTGAAGATCTCCGGAGCGCTCGACGGCGACGAGGCGGCCCTGCGCTCCGGCCTCATCTGCACGCTGCTCGTCGGGCTCATCGTCACCCGACATCTGCTGAAGATCGACGAGGTGGAGCAGGCGTCGCCCGAGCGGCTGATCGCCCTGCTGGAGCCCTGCCTGCTCCCCCTCCTCCGCGGCGACAACACTCCCGCGGCGGTCGGCTCCGGGTGACTGCGTCGAACGTCCCCTTGGTCAGCCGGTCATGGCTGACCGTCGGATAGTCCGGCCGCCGCATCAAAGCCGGTCTGCAGGTCGGCGAGGATGTCGTCGATCCCCTCAAGGCCGACCGACAGCCGGACCAGCTCCCCGCTGACCCCGCTCGCGGCCCGTTCGGCCTCGGTGAGCTGGGCGTGGGTGGTCGTGGCGGGATGGATGGCCAGCGAGCGGACGTCACCGACGTTGGCCAGATGGCTGTGCAGCTCCAACGCCTCCACGAAGGCCCGGCCCGCCTGCGCGCCGCCACGGATCCCGAAGGCCAGCACAGCGCCGGCGCCGGCTGGCAGATACCGGTCGGCCGCCGCGTGCCAGCGGCTGGAGGTGAGCCCCGGATAGGCGACCCACAGCACGTCGTCGCGGTCGGCAAGCCACCGCGCCACCGCCAGCGCGTTCGCCGAGTGCCGCTGCATCCGCAGCGACAACGTCTCCAGCCCCTGCAACAGCAGGAAGGCGTTGAACGGCGACAGCGCCGGGCCGAGGTCGCGCAGCAGCTTGGCCCGCGCCCGCACGATGTAGGCGGTCTCCCCGAAGGCGTCGAGGAACACCAGCCCGTTGTAGGCCGGGTCCGGGCTGGTGAACCGCGGATAGCGCCCGTTGCCCCAGTCGAACCGGCCGCCGTCGACGATGACACCGCCGATGGACGTGCCGTGCCCGCCGATGAACTTGGTCGCCGAATGCACGACGACGTCGGCGCCGTACTCGAGCGGACGGGCCAGATACGGGGAGGCGAGGGTGTTGTCGACGACGAGCGGCGCGCCCGCCTGGTGCGCGACCTCGGCCACGCCGACGATGTCGAGGACGTTCCCGCGCGGGTTGCCGATCGTCTCCCCGTAGAACGCAGCCGTGTTCGCACGCGCCGCGGCCTTCCAGGCGCCCAGGTCGTCCGGGTCGTCGACGAAGGTCGTCTCGATGCCGAACTCCGACAGCGTGTGGGCGAACAGCGCGTAGGTCCCGCCGTACAGCGACGACGACGAGACCAGATGGTCGCCGGCGGAGGCGACGGTGAGGATCGCCAGCGCCTGCGCCGCCTGGCCGCTGGCGGTCGCCAGCGCCGCGACGCCGCCCTCCAGATCCGCGACCCGCTTCTCCAGGACGTCCTGAGTCGGGTTGACCACACGGGTGTAGGTGAAGCCGACCTCCGCGAGCGCGAACAGGTCCGCCGCGTGACGGGTGTCGTCGAAGACGAACGACGTGCTCTGGTAGATCGGCACCGCACGGGCGCCCGTCGCCGGGTCCGGCTGGGCGCCGGCATGGATCTGCCGGGTGTCGAAGCTGTGCGTCGCGGGCGCGGTCGTCACGGGTTTCCTCTCGCTGTCTTGCGGCCGATGAGGGCTGTGTGACGGATGTTCAGCCTAACCGGTCGGAGACGACCAACCGGTCGGGGACGTCTGCGCGGTGGCATGGCCGGCATGGTCAGTACGCACCCCGTCCGGAGGGCGCTTCGACCTCGGAGTAGTACCGCCGCGCGACCTCGGGGTGGCTGCGCAGCCAGCTCTTGAGGGTGTTGACGCCGTGCTCGGCGAAGATGGGGTTGCGCGGGTCGGGAGGTTCCACCGCCGGCAGCTGCCGGCGCAGCTCCTCCGGCAGTGGCAGGGGCGCCAGCGTCGCCGACAGCCGCGGGCCGAAGAAGAAGGCCACCGACACCCGCTCCGTCCCGGCCGGTGGGCTGACGACCCGGTGCACGGTCGCCCGGTAGTAGCGCTGGGTCGCCAGCTCGAACATCTCGCCGATGTTGACCACGAAGGTCCCCGGTACCGGGCTGGCGTCGATCCAGTCGCCGTCCGCCGCCTGCGCGCCCGCGCCCGCGGCCGCCTCCGGGCTCCGCGCCACCTGCGCGCCGGCGCCCGCGGCCGGGCTCCGCGCGACCTGGAGACCGCCGGTGTCGTCCTGAAGGACGAACGTGATGAAGCCGCCGTCCTTGTGCGCACCGACGCCCTGGTCGTAGCCGGCGGCGAAGTCCGGTGGCGCGGGCAGGTACCGGATCAGCTTGAGGTGCGAGCGGGGCTCGACGGCGAACGTCGGGTCCAGGTGGCCGGCGGGCAGACCGAGCGATTCGGCGAACGCGCGGACCAGCGTCCGGGCGAGCCGTCCCAGCTCGGCCATGTAGGTCTGGACGATCGCCGGCATCTGCGGGAACGCGGCCGGCCACTGGTTGGGGCCGTCGAGGCGGAGGTAGGGCGGGTCGTCGGGGCCGAGCCGGCGGGCGGGGCGCTCGTCGGAGATGTCGATCTGCTCGCGGACGTCGGGGTTGTCCCGGGTGATCTCGTGGCCGAGCCGGGTGTAGCCGCGGAAGTGCGGCGAGTGGATATTCTCGATCTCGAGCTTGACCGGCTCGGGCAGGCGGAAGAACCGCCGACTGACCTCCAGCACGGCGGCGCTGGTGGCCGCCGGGATCCCATGCCCGGTGAGGTAGAAGAAACCCGGCCCGTGGCAGGCCGCGCGCAACGCCGCCAGGAACGCCTCGCGCCCGGGGCCACCCGTGCGGTAGGGACCGATGTCCAGGGTGGGCAGGGCGGTCTCGGACGCGGCGGAGCCGGGCCTGCCAGTGTCGGACGTGACGGTGTCGGACGTGACGGTGTCGGACGTGACGGTGTCGGGCCTGTCGGTCATCGTCGGCCTCCTCGTCGGTCGCGTACCGGAGGTGACGGCGGCCGGCGACCGCCGTCCGGTTGGACGTGCATGGCCGGGATCACGCGCCGGCACGGCCGCGGGCGTACCGGCTGGCCGGCCGGGGCAGCCCCAGGTTCTCGCGCAGGGTCCGTCCCTGGTAGGAGGTCCGAAACAGGCCACGCCGCTGCAGGTGCGGGATGACCAGGTTCGCGAAGTCGTCGAGCGTCTCCGGCAGGTACGGGAAGATCACGTTGAAACCGTCCGCGGCCTGTGTCTCGAACCACTCCTGGATGTGGTCGGCGACCCCCTCCGGGGTGCTGACGATGGTCCGGTCGTCGCGGGCCAGGCCCCTGGCGAGCTCGCGGATGGTCAGGTTCCGCGCGCGGGCCCGCTCCACGATGAGCCGCTGCGCGCTGCGGCTCTGATTCGACAGGGGCAGCTGCGGCAGCGGCCCGTCCAGCGGGTACGCCGACAGGTCGACGCCACCGAGCCAGTAGGCGAGATCGGCCAACGCCACCCGGGGATCGAGCAGCGCGTACAGCCGGTCGGCCTTGTCCTCGGCCTCGGTGAGGGTACGGCCGACGATCGTGGACAGCGCCGGCAGGACGACGACATGGTCGGGGTCACGGCCGGCCGCGGCCGCCCGCGCCTTGATGTCGACGTAGAAGGCCCGGGCTGCGGCCGCGTCGGGATGCTGGGTGAAGACGACATCCGCGACCGCCGCCGCCAGCGACCTGCCGGTCTCGGAGGACCCGGCCTGGACGACGACGGGCCGGCCCTGCGGCGACCGGGGGATGTTCAACGGCCCGGTCACCGAGAAGTACCTGCCCCGGTGGTCGAGCCGGTGCAGCTTGTCGTCGTCGAAGTAGATCCCGGACGTCTGGTCGTAGCGGAACGCGTCGTCGTCGAAGCTGTCCCACAGGCCGGTCACCACCTCGTGGAACTCCGCGGCCCGCCGGTAACGCTCCTCATGCTCGACGTGTTCGGCGAGGCCGAAGTTGCGCGCCTCGGCGTCGTTGAGCGAGGTGACCAGGTTCCAGCCCGCCCGTCCCCGGCTGAGGTGGTCCAGCGAGGCGAACGTCCGCGCCAGGTGGTAAGGCTCGTTGTAGGTGGTGGACGCGGTCGCGATGAGCCCGATGCGGGTGGTGGCGGTGGACAGCGCCGCGAGCAGGGTCGTCGGTTCGAAGGAGTCGTTGACCACCGAGACCCGGCGCAGCACCTCCTGGTCGGCGAAGGGCACCCCGACGAGGTCGGCGAAGAAGAGCGCGTCGAAATGGGCCCGCTCGGCGGTCCGCGCCAGTTCGATCAGGTGCCGAATGTTCACGCCCGCGTCGGGGACGGCGTTCGGGTGCCGCCAGGCGGCCAGGAACTCCCCCGGAGGCTTGAGGAAGGCGTTGAGGTGGAGCTGCCTACTGCGGCGCGCGGCGATCATCGGCTCCCCTCCCCCGATCCTTCCCGCTGCCCCGCTGCCCCGCGGTCACCGGCCGCCGTCCGGCGCCGACCTGTGGAGGCGCCGACCCGTGGACGCGGCAGCCCGAGGTGTCCGCGCAGCGTCGCCGTCTCATAGGTGTGCCGGAACAGGCCGCGGCGGCGCAGCTCGGGAACGACGTGGTCGACGAAGTCCTCGGCGGCGCCCGGCAGGTAGGGAAAATTGATGTTGAAACCGTCGGCGGCACGGGCGGTGAACCACTCCTCGATGTGGTCGGCGACCGTCTCCGGGGTGCCGACCACGGCGCCGCCGGTGGCGAACCGCAGCGCCAGCTGGCGGATCGTCAGGTTCTCGCGGTGGGCCAGGTCGAGCATCAGCTCCTGGCGGCTCTTGCTCCGGTTGGTCGCGCCGATGTGCGGCAGCGGCCCGTCCAGTGGGTATCCGGACAGGTCGAGATCCCCGATGTTGTCCTGGACGAGCCGGCGGGCCACGTCGTCGTGCACCAGTTCCTGCAGCTCGGCCAGGCGTGCGCGGGCCTGCGCCTGCGTGCTCGCGACGAACGGCGAGAGCACCGGCCAGACCAGCACGTGGTCGCCGTCCCGGCCGTACGCCGCCGCCCGCGCCTTGACGTCGGCGTAGAACGCCTGGGCGCCGGCCAGCGAGGTCTGCACGGTGAACAGCACCTCGCCGTGGCGGGCGGCGAACGCCCTGCCGACCTCCGACGAGCCGGCCTGGAAGATCACTGGATGGCCCTGCGGCGGCCGGGAGATGTTCAGTGGCCCGCGCACCGTGAAATGCGGCCCGCCATGATGCGGGGTACGCAGACCGGCCGGGTCGTAGTAGTGCCCCGATGCGGTGTCCCGGGTGACCGCGCCGTCGTCGAAACTGTCCCACAGCCTCCGGACGACCTCGACGAACTCCTCGGCCCGCAGGTAGCGCGTGCTGTGCTCGAGATGGGTGTCCCGACCGAAGTTGCCGGCCTCCAGCGGGACCACCGACGTCACCACGTTCCAGCCGGCCCGACCGGCGGACAGGTGGTCCAGCGAGGCGAACTTGCGCGCGATGTGGAACGGCTCGTTGTACGTCGTCGTCGCGGTGGCGACCAGACCGATCCGCTCGGTCACGGTGGACAATGCGGCCAGCAGGGTCAACGGCTCGAAGTGATCGGCGCGGGCGGTGCGCCGCAACGAGTCGTACTGGTGCCCCCAGATGGCCACGACGTCGGCGACGAACAGCGCGTCGAACGTCCCCCGCTCCAACGTCTGGGCCAGCCGGATGTGATGGTCGAGGTCGAGCTGGCCGTCCGGCGGCGAGGACGGGTGCCGCCAGCCGGCGATGTGCCCGCCGGAACCGTGCAGGATCGCGCCTAGGGCCATCCGGCGCCGGGACCGGCCCGGCGCCGGCCCCGCGTCCGCGGAGGAGGTCATGTCGAGGTCCTCTCCGTGCCGGCAGCGGCCGGGGCACGCCGAGGCAGCGGGACGGGTCGTTGGTGCGTCATGACCGTGCAACACGGCCGCGTCACACAGCCGCGTGACCGGCGGCGCCGGCCGCAATGCGGATCGTCACCACCGCCGGGAACGCCGCACGCGGCACGAGTGTGGTCGGCATGGCCAGCGGTCGCGACGGCGGGCGGCGATCCGTCGGACCGCCCGCGCGTCTGTGGGATCGGATCAGCAACAGATCTGGTCGAAGTGATGCGCGCGACGGGAGACCCAGAACGGATCGAGCATCACCGTCCAGGACGCAGATCCGGCGCGCATCGTCCAAATGTAACCGCACCGGCGACCAGGGGTCCAGCGAAACCACGCGGACCAGCGGAGGCTGCCGGGACGAGCGGCTACCGGTACAGAAGCGGCTACCGGTACAGAAGCGGCTACCGGTACAGAATCGACGGTGACGCGTTATCCGGCAATAGACCCCGAGGACAACCCCGGACGGGGACGGAGCCCGTGTCGGCCGAACCGTCCACGGCTCCTCCCCCGGCCCAGATCGCCCGGGTTCCTGGATCCAGGCCGCGTCGGAACGTGGCAGTACTCTCACGATCGACCCGGTTCGCCGCATGGGAGCGGGCCGTGAGCCGATGACGGGGGTATGGGCATGGCCTTGCTGGAAGTACCGGTGGGAGGCGATGGCCGGATGGTCGTCGAGGTCGACGAGCACGACCTCGCCGGCGCGGAGGTTCGCCCCAGCGGCCTCGACGAGGGCCTGGAACTCGCCTCGATCAGCCCCGGGCAGGCTGCCGCCCGCGCCCGGCAGGCACTCGAGGAGATGATGAACGGCCTGCGACCCGCGCTGTCCACCGTGGTCGGCGGGCTGCGTGCGGTCGGTCCGGACGAGGTGACCGTCGAGTTCGGGCTCAACGTGGGCGGCGAGACCGGGATCATCTTCGCGAAGGGCACCACCGAGGTGAACTTCGCGGTTTCCATGACCTGGAAGCGAGCCGGACGGACCGAGCCGGACGGACAGGTGGAGCCGGCCGGGCGGGCCGCCGCCCTGGCCGCGTCCGATCCCGGACCGGAACCCAGCCCGGCACCCGGGTCCTGAAACGATCCGCGATGGGTACCGTGTCGAGGGACGGGGTCATCGTCCGTGTGCTGGGCCGGGACGGCGAACACCGCGACCGTCCCGTCGGGATCGGCTTCGTCGTCGGCGAGCGCCATCTGCTCACCTGCGCCCACGTGGTCAACAGCGCCCTCGGCCGGGACCGGAACGACCCCCCTCGGCCCGCGACGGACGTCATCCTCACCGTGGACTTTCCCCTGCTGGCAGGTGTGGACGGGGCACCCACGCGACGGGTACGAGTGAAGGCGTGGTCGCCGCCACCGGGACCGGTGCATTCCGACACCGGCGGTTGGGACGTGGCCGGTATGGAAAACGTCGGCGAGGGAATGCCGGCCGGGGCTGTTGCCGCACGGCTGCACGAGGATCCGGGATCAGGTGCGGTTGTCGAGATGTACGGCATACCCTCCCTGCCCCGACGGTCTGCCGGCGCCTGGTCCCAGGGCACGCTTCTCGGGCGGACCGGAGCTGGACGCCTCCAGCTCGACCCGGCGGCGAGCTCCTTCTTCCGGGCCCAACAGGGTTACAGCGGCTCACCCGTCTGGGACAGGGCGTCCGGGACGGTCACCGGAATGCTCTCGATAGCGGCTGCCGACGGGAGCGGCGAAGCATATGCGGTGCCCGTCACGGCGCTGCGTGAGGTATGGCCGGACGTACTGGCCGACAGAACCATTCCACCCAATCCCTATCGCGGTCTGTCAGTTTTCCGCAGCAGCGATCGAAATCTCTTCTTCGGCCGCGAGGCGGACACCGAACGGCTGATCACCGAGGTCGAGACAAAATCGCTGGTCGTTCTGTTCGGCGCATCCGGGGTGGGAAAGTCGTCACTGCTGCGCGCCGGCCTGATTCCAAGGCTCGACGACCGCGGCGACTGGTTGTCCGTGCTGGTCGAGCTCGACCAGGATCCCCTCGACACACTCGCGCTCGAGCTGGCCCGGACAAACGGACTCCCGCCGGGTTCGTCGACCGGCCGGCTCGACGCGTTCATCGGTCAGCTCAGAGACGACGGACTGGCAAAGACACTCCGCCGGCTGAGCCGGATCGCATCTCGTTCCGTCCTGGTGGTCGTCGACCGGTTCGAGCAACTGCTGCAGGAGGAGGTCGACGAGGCGGAACGGTCGGAATTCCTGGGGCTGCTGGAGAAGGCGGCGGCAGCCGGCCAGGACGGCGACGCGCGGTTCACGATCGTGGCGGCGATCCGATCCGACTTCATCGCCGCCCTCACGCAGCTTCCGGGTATCGACTGGCTGCTGCGCGACCGGTTGTTCTCGGTGTCACCGATGGATTCGGCCGCCCTGCGCCGGGTCATCCAGGAACCGGCGAGGCGCCATGGCGTCAGCTATGGACGTGGGCTGGCAGCCAGGATCGCCAGGGAAACCGTCGGCGAAGGCGCGCTCCCGCTGCTGGAGTTCACGCTGTCGCAGATGTGGGAACACCAACACGACCGTCGGCTGACCGAGGAGGAGTACGAGGCGATCGGCGGGGTCGAAGGAGCGCTGGACCGTCACGCGGCCTCGGTCGTCGCCGGGCTCAGAGGCACGCCAGGGGACGAGCTTCTCCTGCGCAGGGCGCTGCTGCGCCTGGTCACCGCGGCAGCAGACAGCCGACCGGCGGTACGACGCACCGCGCTGCGCACGGAAATGCCACCCGAGGAATGGCGGACGCTCACCGCGCTCTCAGGACGCCGGGCACGACTGGTCATGATTGACAATGACCGCGCGGAAATCGCGCATGAAGCACTCATCACCTCCTGGAATCTGCTTGCCGGATGGATGCGGGAGGACGCCGACTTCCTCGACTGGCGGCAGCGCATGGAAGACCGGGGCCCCAACGACCTGCTGACGGGAGCGGCGCTATGGGAGGCCGAGCAGTATCTTCAGCAGCGCTCCGAAGAGGTTCCGGAGGTGGTCCGCTCCCTCATGCTGCGAAGCCGCGACGCCCAGCAGCGAAGAATCACCGAGCTGGAGGAGGCGAACGCGCGGGCTGCGGCCGCGCTCGCGCAGGCGGAAGAAGCACGCAGACGCGCCGAGCAGGATCGCGAGAACGCGGAACGCAACGCTCGACGAGCGGATGCGCTACGGCTGGCCGCCACCGCGGATCTGCTCAGAGTCGACGGCACGGCCGCGTTGGCGACAGCGCTGGCAATCGCCATCGAATCCCTGCGCCGCGAACCGACCTTCGCCGGCGATCTGGCCGTCCGGCGGATACTCGCAAGCTCTCCGGAGCTGGTGTGGAGCACCGAGGACACGGTCGCGGTGAACGCGATCGACATCAGTGCGGACGGATCCCTCGTCGTCGTCGGCGACAGTACCGGGAAGATCTCGATATGGAACACCATCCGCGGCGGGCCGGCCCACCTTTCGGCGATTCGCCCTTTCCGGCACGTCGAGTTTCGGCACGTCGAGCCTGCTTTCGCCGTCCTTTTCAGCCCGGACGCGCAACGACTGGCGACCGTCAGCGTCCGCGGACGGCTGCAGCTGTGGGGTCTGGACTCCCCGGACGGCCCGCAGCAGCTGATCAGCGACGACAGTTGCGTAAAAGCTCCGATCTTCAGCCCCGACGGCACCTTCATGGCCACGATTCGAGCTGACGGATCGGCGTTGATCTGGGATCTCGGCGTCGGCCTCGGCCTCGTCCAGGAACTCATACACATCACCGACGACACGGTCGACAAGGTTGCCTTCAGCCCGGGAAGCCTCCGGATCGTGACGACCAACGAGAAGGGGCAGGCTCTGGTCCGTCTGGGTATGGGCGCCCCTTTCTTCGTCATATCGCACGACGAACCGATCCACGCCGTCACGTTCACCCCGGACGGAAGCCGGATCGTGACGGCGACCGACCGCGTCCCGCTGAAGATGGTCGGTGCCGCCGATGGCCGCGAGGTGTTCCGGGTGGACCACCCCGAACAGCTTCAGGACGTCGTCTTCACCCGTGACGGCGGGGTCTGCTTCTCCGCCAGCCTCGAACGGTCCGTCTCGACCCGTGACACGCACTCCGGAAAGGAAATCATCAGGTTTCGGGCCCGCAGTTCCCCGGTTGCCATGTCACCGGACGACGACGGCTCACGTGTGGCGATCGCCTACCGCGACGGCCCGATCCGGGTCCACGACGTGGCGACAGGCGACGAGACGGCCCGCATCGACCACAGTCACCAGTTCATCCAGATCAAGCTCAGCGCCGACGGCACCCGGTTGGCGACGATTTCCGCCGATCGCACGGCACAGATGTGGAAGGCACGGGCGGAGGCGGAGCTCCTCCGCTTCTCACACCCCGACCTGGTGACGGCGGTCTGCTTCAGCCCCGACGGTTCACGGCTGGCCACCGCCTGCGAGGACGGACCGGTCAGACTGTGGAACATCCGGACCGGTGAGAAGGTGCTGGAGGTCGGCGGCGCCGCCGCGACCAACCGGGTCCGTTTCAACCTGGACGGCTCCTGGCTGGTGACCGGCGGGGACGACGGTGCGGCGACCGTCTGGGAGACCGCATCCGGGGAGATCGTCAGGCGCGTCGAGCATAGGAGCATGGTCAACGATGTCGCGATCAGCCGGGACAGCCGCCTGCTCGCCACCGCGGACGCCGGCGGAACGGTCCGCGTCCTCGACCTGACGGCTCCCGGGAACCATCAGCGTTTTGCCACCAGACCGGGAGGATGGATCACCAGCGTCGAGTTCGATCCGGCAGGTCGACACGTCGCCGTCCTCACCGACGACCGCATCACGGCGGTCTGGGACTGTCACACCGCAACCGAGGTATGGCGGGGGATCGACACGACGGCGGCGGCCTTCCATCCATCCGGATCCGTCTTGGCGACAGCCGACGTCGAAGGCTCGGTCCGGCTGTGGGATTTCCTGAGATCCGACCTGATTGACGAGGTGTGCCGCTCGCGGGAGATCCGGTCGATCACGTTCAGCCCGGACGGCTGCGACCTGGCGGTCGCAGGCTCAGGCGGCCTGCTGCAGATCTGGACAGTGAGCCTGGACGCCGGGGACCTGCGGGCGGAAAGCAGGAGCATCGGCGGGGGCAGCTGGGTGAAAACGTCCGCCTTCAACGCAACAGGCTCCATGATCGCAACCGGTGGAAGGGACGGTACCGCTCGAGTGTGGGACGTCCCCTCCGGTGCGGAGGTCTGCCGGATGTCACACGACGACTGGGTCAGCGCGGTCGCCTTCAGCCCCAACGGAATGTGGCTGGCATCCGCGAGCAACGACCGGACCGCCCGGCTGTGGCCGTGCGACGTGGATCTGCTGCTCGAACAGGCGGAAAACCGGCTCGTCCGGCACCTGACGCCCGAGGAACGCCGGCTGTACCGCATATAAGAACCTGCTCCATATAAGAACCTGCTCCGAGCACACCGCCGCGCAGCGGACCGACAAACGTCGAGAAGGACGAGAACAGCGAGAGTAACGAGGAGGCGTGGACGTGACCGTGCGTCGTGAGCTTGTCGGCGGTGTCGAGCACCGCCCGATCGTGATCGTGGACTACTCGGCGAACTGGCCGACCCGGTTCGCCCGGGAACAGCGCCGCATCCGCGCCGCGCTCGCCGCCACCGCCGTCCGTGTCGACCACGTCGGTTCCACCGCGGTTGCGGGACTGGCCGCCAAATCGATCGTCGACGTCCAGGTCAGCGTCCCCGGCGTCGACGCCGAGCAGCACTACGCCGGACCGCTGGTCGCAGCCGGGTACGTCCTGCGGGTCCGCGAGCTGGGGCATCGCATGTTCCGTACGCCCGACCTCGCCGTCCACGTGCATGTCTGCACGGCCGGCAGTGGCTGGGAGCGCCGGCACCTGCTTTTCCGTGACTGGCTGCGCCGCAACGCCACCGACCGTGCAGCCTACGAAACCCTCAAGCGCAGCCTTGCCGCCCGGGACTGGCCCGACATGAACGCCTACGCCGACGCGAAAAGCGCTCTCATCACCGAGATCACGCACCGGGCGCAGGAGTGGGCGCACACCACCGGCTGGATGCCCGATGCGCACTGACACGCACTGACACGCACTGACACGCACTGAGATGGAACGAGACCATGGGCATCGGTCACCTGCAGCACCTCGATGACGTCCGCGGGCTACTGCACGCACACCCCACCGCCACCACCGGGGACCGCACCATCCAGCTCGTCGATCTGCAACGGCTCTACCACGGCGGATAAGAGCGCGCGCCCGGCACCAGGGGCGTGGATGCAAGACAAGGAGGGTGTGGCGATCCCGGTTCGTCCGCGTCCGCACGGGGAAGACGGGGGTGAGATTGAGCGGCGAGGGAGCACACAACATCATGTCAGGAGAGCAGTTCGGCGATCTCCCTCTGGAACATGTGGTAACGGCCGGTGTCGATGCGCACGGCACGGTCACCGCATGGAGCACGAACGCGTGCCGGCTGCTCGGATACCCACCGGCCGAGATCGTCGGGCGGGCGGTTTTCGATCTTCTTGCCGTCCCACTTCCGGAGCCGGCCCGGCGCCGCCTGGCGAACAGGCAGGACTGGAGCGGGACGGTGGCCCTTCGCCACCGCGACGGGCACGGCCTGGACGTATGGCTGCGCGCCCAGCCGTTGCTGGGCAGCGACGAGGCGGTGGCCCAATGGTTCGTGACCGCTGTCGCCTCGCCGGACCTGCGCGAGTACCGGGCTGATCTGGCGCTGGTGGACTGGGCGTTCACCCAGGCTCCGATCGGTCTGGCGATCTTCGATACCGAGGCGCGGTTCAGACGGCTGAACGCCGAGGGGGTCCGCATGCTCGGGGTAGGAGAAGACGACATACGCGGGCGTCCCGCAACAGAGGCGTTTTCCCACCCCGCGTACCGCGAGGCATGGGATAAGCTGCGCCGGGCGGTTGAGACCGGTGAGCCGGCACGGTACGAGGCCTTCCGCCGGGCACAGGCCGAGTCCTACAGGCGCGCCTGGGCGGTCACCATGTCTCCCGTGCGCGACCCAGTAGGCCAGGTACGAGGCGTGTTCCTCACCTCGCTCGACATCAGCGAGCAGTACTGGGCCGAGCAGCGCCTCACCCTGCTCAACGAGGCCAACACCGCCATCGGCAGCACCCTGGACGTGGAACGCACCGCCCAGGAACTGGCCGACATCGCCGTCCCCCGCTTCGCCGACTGGGCCAGCGTCGACCTGCTGGATGCCGTCTACCACGGCAACGAACCAGCACCCGGCCCCATCACCACCCCGGTAGCCCTACGCCGCACCGCCCACCAGTCCGCCCTCCCAGGCCAGTCCGAAGCCGTTGTCGCACTCGGCCAGACAGACACCTACCCACCGCACTCACCCATATCCAAAGTCCTCGCCACCGGCCAGGCCGCGTACTACCGGATCTCCGACCCGGAGATAACCCGCTGGGTGGCCGACAGCCCCGCCCGAGCCGCCCGCATCCGCGAATACGGAATCCGCTCCATCATGATCGTCCCACTACGCGCCCGCGGCACCACCCTCGGCATCGCCCTCCTCGCCCGCCACCGGCGTCCCGAACCCTTCACCCCCGCCGATCTCCTCCTCGCCGAGGAGCTCGGCGCCCACACCGCCATCTGCCTCGACAACGCCCGCCGCTACACCCGCGAACGCGCCACCGCACTCACTCTCCAACGCAGCCTGCTCCCCCAGCAACTCCCCCAACCGGCCGCCGTCGAGATCGCCTCCCGCTACCTGCCCGCCGGCGCCCAAGCCGGCGTCGGCGGGGACTGGTACGACGTCATCCCCCTGTCGGGGGCGCGCGTCGCCCTCGTCGTCGGCGATGTGGTCGACCACGGCATCCGCGCCGCCGCCACCATGGGCCAGCTACGTACCGCCGTGCGCACCCTCGCCGACGCCGACCCCACCCCCGAGGAACTCCTCACCCGTCTCGATGACGTCGTCACCCGTCTGACGACCGACCAGGACACCGCCAGCGGCAGCCAGGGCGCCGACCACCTCGGCGCCACCTGCCTCTACGCCGTCTACGACCCCATCTCCCGCCACTGCACCCTCGCCAGCGCCGGCCACCCCCCACCCGCGCTACGCACC
>NZ_CAAAFR010000074.1:12042-23776 GCF_900634745.1 Protofrankia symbiont of Coriaria ruscifolia | reverse complement strand
CGCTACAACGGCACCGGCAAAACCATCTGGGCCGAACAACTACTGGAAGGCTCGCGGCAGCCCGACCATGCTCTTCTCCCGCTGCCGGATATCTAGGACGCCGAGCCGCCACATCGACGCACGGAACCCCACCCATCGACGGCGACGGTCCCCGCCGGGACCATGTCCTGCTGGCGGGCCTGGATCTCACCGGGGTGAGCAGCACGGGCGGAACTCCTGACCCGCGGGCACATCACGATCCCCGCTCCTGACCGGGTCGAGCGATCCACGATCGGTTCACCATCACCGACCCCGACGATGGGCCGACAGCCGGAAAAGGGTCCGGCGCCGGACGCGGGAGGGCACAGTGGGGCTGGACTGCGCGGTCGCGATCGTCACCGGGGCGACCCTGGGCCTGGGCCTGGGCCTGGCCATAGCCGAGACGTTTCTCCTCGAAGACGAGGGCGGGAATGTAAGAAATGCACGGGAGTGGATGCTATCCACCCTCGTGGACGACGGCATCATAGCGCAGCCGAGCCACCGCCGCGGCAGTTCTCGGATCAAGGGCGGCGGCCTCCAGCGCCTTTCCGAGTTCCTCGCGCAACGTCGACTCGGCCGCCGCCACGGCGGCACGCCCCTGCGTTGTGACCGCGCAGTAGACACCGCGCCGGTCGTATTCACAACTCACCCGTTCGGCGAGACCGGCCGCGGCGAGCCGGGCGGTGAGCCGGCTCATTGACGACTGGTTCAGGCCCACGGCGTCAGCGAGATCCTGGATGCGGGAGCCCCGCTCCGGTCCCTCGCACAGGGTCAGCAAAGCGGTGAGCTCCGAGAGCGTCAACGCATGCCGCCGGACGAGCGCCCGGTCGACCGCCTGGTTGACGCGCGCGGCCAGCACCCCCACCTGGCGCCACAACGCGACCTCGCCGGAACGGACCGCACGCCCAGCCGTTGCCACCGTAGACGCCTCCATCCGCCGGCATGGTGCATCCCTCACGGTACGCTCAGTCGAGCCCATTGCATGCATCAGCATCCACCTCGGCAACCGGTGCGGATCCGCACGCAGGCCGTCTTCCTGCATGACCGGGCCGAACATCCTGCGCGACAGTGATTATTTGATCTTCCAGAGGAGTGTCGTAGTTCACATTTTATATGCACGCGCATGCATATATAGGTAGGGTCGGCAACCGTCCTCTGCCCCGTCGCGGCATATCGGAGCGCGTGCATGAACCTCGACGACACTCTCGACCGCAGCAAGTCACCGCCGTCCGCGCCCGCCCGGACCGCGGCCCCCGCCGCTGCGCAGACACAGCTGCCGGGCGACGACCGTCTCGACCCGGCGTTCCTGCGCATGGCTGTCGTGCTGCTCCTGGCGATGCTCGTCGCCCTGCTCGACGAGACGATCGTCAACGTCGGAATAGACACCCTGACCCGATCGCTGGATTCACCGCTGTCCACCATCCAGTGGGTCACCGCCGGATACCTGCTCGCGGTCTCGGTCGCCATCCCGCTGTCGGGATGGGCCATCGACCGATTCGGCGGAAAGAACACCTGGCTCACCGCGGTCGGCCTTTTCACCCTTGGCTCCACCCTCTGTGGTGCCGCCTGGTCCGCGGAAAGCCTGATCGGTTTTCGGGTCGTTCAGGGATTCGGCGGCGGAATGATCATTCCGGTCGTGCAGACCGTGCTCGCCCGCAACGCCGGACCCGGCCGGGTCGGTCGGGCGATGGGACTGATCGCGATTCCGCTGACCGTCGGCCCGGTACTCGGACCGATCCTCGGCGGCCTGTTCGTCGACAGTCTGAGCTGGCGCTGGATGTTCCTGGTAAACCTGCCGGTCGGCGTGGTCGCCATCGTGCTGGCGTTGCGCGCCATCCCGACCGACCGGCCCGAACAGGCCGGCGCCCAGGCACTGGACCGGACCGGTCTGGTCCTGCTCTCCCCCGGCTTCGCCGCCCTGGTGTACGCGCTGTCCACCGCGGGCCACCGCGGCGACTTCGCGGCGACGCCGGTCCTGGTCTCCGCGGCGTCCGGCCTGGTGCTGATCGCCGGGTATGCCGGTCACGCGCTGACCACCCGGGCACAGCCACTGATCGATCTGCGCCTGTTCGCCAACCGGGGATTCACCGCGGCCGTCGGCGTGATGTTCCTGGTCGGCGCGGTCGCGATCACCCTGCTGTTCCTGACCCCGCTGTACTACCAGCAGATCCACGGTACCGACGCGCTGCGCGCCGGCCTGCTGCTGGCACCCCAGGGGCTGCTCGGCGCGATCGGGACGATCGCCGTCGGCAAGCTGGCCGGGGGGTTGTCGGCCCGCACCACCTCGACGGTCGGCATGCTCCTGGCCGCGCTCGGCATGTTCGCCTTCACCCGGGCCGGCGCGACCACCAGCCAGGCGTGGCTGGTGGTCGCCGTCTCCCTCGGCGGCTTCGGGCTCGGCTTCACCATCGCACCGACCATGGCGTCGATGTACGAGGCGGTCGGGCCGGACGGCGCGGCGCGGGCGACCGGAGCGCTGTTCATCTTCAACCATCTCGGCGGTTCGATCGGCATCGCCGTCGTCGCCACGGCGCTGCAACGGGGTGCGGCCGGCAACGCGGCATCGTCCACGACACTGTCCGCGGCGACGTTCGCCGACGCCTACTGGTGGCCGGTCGTCTTCGCCACCGCGGCGGCGGTCGCGGCTGCCGCGATACCCCTGCGCTGGCGGGCGAGCCGACCCGTCCCCGTCCCAGAGAGCGGGACCTGAACACGACGACGGTTCGGGCGCTGCCATCGGTGCCCTGCGGAACCGGTCCGCAGCCGGTGCGGCTTGGACGCTCCGAGCACCGACGGTGTGCTTCGATGGTGGCAGATCACGATTGCGGCTCATCGGGCTCATCGGGCTCATCGTCACGGGGATTGCCGGGAGCGGGGAACTCATGCTTCTACTGCGTCGCCTGATAGGCGTCATCTTGCGTCGCACCCGCCAGCGGCAGGGGCGCACCCTGCGAGAGGTCGCGCGGGTCGCGAACGTGTCGGTTCCGTATCTGTCCGAAATCGAGCGCGGCCAGAAGGAGGTTTCCTCGGAAGTCCTGGCGGCGCTGTGCCGGGCTCTCGACCTCCGCCTCAGCGACCTGCTCGACGAAGTCCTGGACGACCTGCGCCACCTCGAGCCCGAGGCGGCGCCCGTCGCTCCGCTCAGTACTCCCCCGGACGTCACCGTGCGTGTGCCTCAGGGTCTGATGATGGAGTGCTCCGGCGGGCCCGCGCGCAGCCGGGAGCCCCGCTGGGTCTTGCGGGCGAGTCGATGCGTCCCGGCATACACCCGGCGGCCGCCGGTATCGACTCCGGCGCGGACGAACCGCATGGTGTTGCAGGTCGCCGTCAGCGAGGTGACCGGACCGCCCGGCGAGTTCTGGAACACAGGTTCATGTCATGGCGTCCGCTCAGCCCACCGGGCTCGCTGAGCGGGCGCGCGGGAGCTCCGCCGCGGCGGTCACCACGTGGTCCACGAGTCCGTAGTCCCTGGCCTCCTGCGCGGTGAACCAGCGGTCCCGGTCGGAGTCACGCTCGATCTGCTCCACGGTCTGCCCGGTGTGGAAGGCAATGCGCTCCTGGATCGTCCGTCTCGTGTAAATGAGCTGCTCGACCTGGATGGCGATGTCGCTCGCTGTTCCACCGATTCCACCGGACGGCTGGTGCATCATCACCTGGGCGTGCGCGAGCGCGTACCGCTTGCCGGCCGTGCCCGCGCAGAGCAGGAACTGCCCCATCGATCCGGCGAAGCCGAGCGCCACCGTCACCACGTCGTTGGTGACGTAGCGCATGGTGTCGTATATGGCCATCCCCGCGCTCACCGAGCCACCCGGCGAGTTGATGTAGAGCTGGATGTCACGCTCACCGTCCTGCGCGGACAGCAGCAGCAGTTTGGCACAGATCTCGTTGGCGACGCTGTCCTCAACCACCGATCCGAGGAAAACAATGCCGCTGCGCAGCAGACGGTTGAACACCGCGTCGTCGGGCGAGTAGCCGTTGCCCGACTGCATTCGCGGACGGTCCATGCGTATTTCTCCCCTCGTTCGAAAACGTATTGGCCCGGTCGGCCGAAATCGGGCGCCGGCCTCGGCGTGCCCACACGGAACAGCTTTCCACCGCGAGACCGCCTGGAGCACCGGGTCTGCTGACGGCAGACAAGATATTCAAGATCATCAACAGCTTCGGAGTGGGCGACAATCAAGATCAGGAACATCCCCGACCAGGTGTACCTGACGTACAAACAGCGCGCTCTGCGCGCCCGACAGTCCCTGCAGGACTATCTGCTGGGCAAGCTGGTCCATGACGCCCGACAGCCCACTGTCGAGGAGATCCTGGAGCGTACGCAGGCCAGCGCGGTGGAGTCGGTGACCACCGACGACATCCTCACCGAACTGGACCGTGGACGGTCCACACATTGATCGTCATCGACGCCGGCGCCCTCGTCAAAGTCCTTGTCGAGAAGAGTCCCTCAGCCGATGAGGTACGCAAACGGCTCCGTGGCGAAACCCTCAGCGCACCGAGCCTCATCGACGCGGAAGTCCTCTCGGTCCTGCGCGGGTTAACCCTCAGCGGCAAACTACCCGAGCAACGAGCACGTACCGCCCTGTCGTTACTCGCCGGGATTCCCCTCCAACGCACGCCACTGCCCGCGCACCTTGCACGAGCATGGCAGCTGCGTGCCAACTACAGCGCGTACGACACATTCTACGTCGCTCTCGCGGAGCTTCTGGATTGCGTACTGATCACCAGCGATGCCCGCCTCTCCCGTGGCACCGGCGCCAACTGCCCCGTCGAGGTATTCCCGTAGCCGCGACAATGCGTGGGGAAACCGTCCGGCCGGCGGCGGATCTCTGCTCTGCTGTGGGGCGGGCAGGGTCAACGAGGTGCTGACGGCTCCTTCGGGGTGATCACCAGGGTCACCGTGCGATTGCGCGGAGCGTCCGGGAACGGCCCCTGCGCCTGGTCCGCGCTGACCAGGGTGAACGCCGTCAGGGGCAGCCTGCCGCCCGCCGCCAGGTAGCCGACCGCCACCCGGGCGCGGTCCAGCGCGACCCCGGCCCCTCCGCTCGTCCGTCCGCCGGGCACGGCGACCGCGTGGCCCGCCACGGTCGTCGTCACGTTCATGCCCGCCAACCTGCGGCCGATCTCCGCCAGCAGCGACCCGCCCTTCCTGCTGATCTCCGCGTTACGCGGGAACAGCCCTGTCTCGAAGACCACCCGGACGTCCTCGGCGCGGCGTTCCACGGACACGCCGGGCAACGCCAACCCCTTGGCGATCGCATCGAGGTCACGCGCGCGGCGATCAGCAGCCACCGCGCGCTCCGCGTCGAGCGATGCGAGGCGCTGTTCCAAGGCATCGGCGCGCTGGATCTCATGCTGTAGCCGGGCCGAGTCGGCCACCGTCCCCGACGGCCGGTCGACCACGCCGGGCGTGGGCCGCCCGTCCCCGCCGACCAGCGCCGTCCCAGCCAGCGTGGTCGCGGCCGCGACCACGGCGACGGCGACGACCGCGACCCGACCGGGGCGGACGAGCGGTCGAGCGGGACGGCGACCTGCGACGATCTTCTCGATGGTGCGGCGGCCAGCCGCGGCGTCCGCGTCGTCGGGGGCCAGGGCTTGCACCCTGGCCCAGCACCTGTCCGCCTCGGGCAGCTCGCCACGCTGGGCGTGCGCCCTGGCCCGCAGGTCGAGCGCGGCCACGGTGGCCGACCCCGCGGCGGCTGGCCCATCTGGATACGCCGGTCCCGGAAGTAGATCGACGGCCGGACGGTCCGCAGGACCGTTTCGCCGCCCAGAGAAGGATCTTCCTCGAAGACGAGAACCTCGATGGAGCGGCCGGGGTGGAACGCGTCCCCGTCGTGGTCCTGCACGACCAGCCCGGCCTCGGCCAACGCGTCGCGGCACGCGCGCAGGTAGCGACCGGACTGCCGGGTACGCGCAGACGAGTCCTCCCCCTGGGCGAGTTTGCGCTGGGCGCTCCACAGATTCGTGGCGGCGACGGCCAGCGCCTTCTCGTCGAGCTCTGGCTGGAGCTGCGGCGCGTCGAGCTGGAGCTGGGGTTCCTCCCGCCCAGCCGCCGCGCTGAGCTCGACGAGCAGCCGCTCCAACTGCTCGCGCAGAAGCCCCGCAGCCCTTGCCGGGTCTGCACGGTGTTCGCGTCGAACACCCGGACGATGTTCGGATGCCCCAGGGCCGACAGCAGACGCGCCTCGTTCAGCATCGCGTGCGTCTCCTCCAGCGAGGCGACCTTCTTGAACAGCTTCATCGCCTGCCGGCCGAGGTGCTTGTGCCGCACCCGGTAAACCTCGGCGAACGCCCCTTCACCGAGCAGCCGTTCTACGAGGAGTGTGTTGTTGATCCAGTCGTCGTCGCCGAGCAGTGCCATCAACCCGCATCCCTCACCCCGTACTCCACGGCGATCACCGAAATGTCGTCGACCGCTCCCCCCGCGGCAGCGGCCTCGACCAGTCGCCTACACGCCCCGTCAACCTCGTCGGTCGTGTTCAGCAGCTCGGCAAGCGCCTGGTCGTCGACGCTGCCGGTGAGCCCGTCGGTACACAGCAGGATGCGGTCACCGGCGCGCAGCTCAAGGACCGAGACTCCCGGGACGACCTCGCCGGGCATGCCGACGAACCGGGTGAGCTGCCCGTCGCGGGTGTGGTCCTCGGTGAGCCGTTGGAGACGGCCGTCACGCGCGAGGTAGATCCGGCTGTCGCCCAGATGCGCCAGCAGCGCCAGACCGTCCCGGACGAGCAGCAATGCGGTGGCCGCGCCCGTGGTGTCCGGTCCGCTGCGCGCTGTGCCGCACGCGCTCGTTGAGCTCTGCCGCCACCGCGGTCACCGCTCGCGTCACGTCCGGTCCGCGTAAGGCGGTGACACGCTCCCACACCCGGCGAGGGAACTGGTCGACGATCGCCTGTGCGGTAGCCGCCGCATCCGCCAGACTGCCCATGCCGTCGGCCACAATGAACGTGCCCCGGTCGACGTCGGTCGCCACCCGGTCCTGGTTCCCGTCGTGCAGGTGACCTGCCCTGGTCCGCACGGCACATCGGATCATGTCAGCCTCCCGTTCCCGGTGCCGGCGCCGTTCCCGGTGCCCGCGCAGACGTTGAGGCGGTAGCCGATTCCCGTGACGGTCTCCAGGATCTGCGGGTTCGACGGATCCACCTCGATGCGGCGCCGCACGGCCCGCACGACGCCCGCGATATCGGCACGGGTGTACGAGCGGTGGGGCGCCCACTCCTCGCGAGCGCCCCACAGCGCAGTGATCAGTTCGGCGTGGTCGCAGGCCACTGCCGCGCCGCTGGTGCTGCGTCCGGCCATGTAGCGCAGCAACTGGTGGCCCTGCGGGCGCAGCCCCGTGATCGAGGTTTCCACCCCGCCCTCGCTGCGGTAGGCCCTGGCCGCCACCCAGTCGTAACGCAGGCACGGCCCGATGTGGCGGACCTCCGAAGGCGACCCGAACGGCGCCGGCCGGGTGGTGTGCGGGTCCAGGAAGGTCAGTTTCCAGTACAGCGGCTCACCACCCGGGCTCATGTCGCCGAGGATCAGCAGCGTGTCGCCGTGCTGGATCCGCCTGCGCCCCTGGAGGCGCTCGGTGTTGTCGCCGTGCCGCAGCAACGTGCCGTTGACGCTGGCGTTGTCGGTCACCGACCACATGCCGTTGGCGAAGTCCAGCGTGCAGTGCAACCGGCCGGCCCACCGCTGGGGATCCGGTCCCAACGCCACGTCCGGAGTGTGTTCGGGTGCGGCACGCCCGATGGTGATCGGCCCAGCGTCCAGTTCGACGCCACTCGCGACGCCCTCCGGCGAGCTGATGCGCAGCGCCACCGCCCGAGCCCCCACAACAACCTCTTTCCCTTTCCTGATCACGTTCACGTACTGCTTCGAACCTGACCGAGCCGCATGCCGACGACAATGGCAACGAGATGGAAACTGGATGCAGGGGCGTCACGTGAGCCCGCCGGTGAACTGCTGGCCGTCGGCTCGACTGGCCAAGCACACGGCGTAGATTCGCTTCTTCGGGTCCTGCCACCAGTCCCGCGCCGGCCAGTTGACGTTGAAACGGAAGTTTGCCGGCAACGACCGGTTGGCTGCCACCTTCCGGCACGCCGCCTCGGCCGCCGCATAGACCACGTTGTCTCCCGGCCACGGCGTGTCCGGCTCGTACAGCACGGGGTACCCGAGGACCTCCGCCCAGTGGGGACGGTCGCACCGCACGACGGGAACGGCATGGATCGAGGTGTCAACGCTCTGCTTGGTCGCGACGCAGCTACCCACGGGCGGGTTCGTCGAGATGGCGGAACTGTACAGATCCATCTGCACCGACACGTCCTGAGGTTTGCGGTTCGGATCGGTCAACTGCTTGCGTGGCAGCGGCTGGTCGTCGATCCGGTGCACCACGCAGGTCCCGTAGTTCTCGTAGCGCCTCCCTCCCTCGTTCCAGGACTCCCGCGGAGCCAGAAAAATTGACGTGGTGAACTGGTCGACGGGCAGGCCCTGCTGCGCGAGTAACAACCCGCACTCGAACCGGGTCAACGCCTCGGCCTGCTCATCGCCGGGGTAGGGCGATGGCACCGCACCGAGTGGCACGTAACCCAGCACCTCGCCCCAGTGCTGCTGGTCGCAACCGACCACGGGCACCGTGAACTTATTGCCGTCCCACCCTTTCTTGGTGGTGATGCACCGGCCAGCCGGGGCGTTTTCCACGATCTTCTCCGAGAAAAGCCTCGCGGTGGGCGGAAGTCCCCCACCCGGTAGGAGCGGTGGCGCCTGCCATGCGGCCGCCTGGTAGGCGGCCGATCGGGCCGATGACGGACTTGTCGAGCTGGCGCTCGTCCAGCTCGTCGATCCGGTGCTGGATGTGGTCCCAGAAAGCCGCACGGCGCAGGACCGACTCCCACAACCGCGCCGCTTCGGACCACAACCGCTCGAGTTCGTCACGGCCATCGCCGGACAGACCGTCGGACGAGATTTCCCGGTCGAGCGCCTCGCTGTGAGCCAAGACGGCCGCATCATGTTCCTGGTGCAACGCCGGAGCACACCCGCAGCTGGCACCAGGGGTATCCCACAACCAGAACAACTCGTCGACCAAGCGGCGGCGCGGATCTTCAAGAATGCGGTCGAAGGCGGTACGAACCTCCTCCTCCGTGACCGGCAGACGATGACCAAGATTGACATCGGCGCCAACCCGCAACGCGGGGAGGACCTGCTGCTGGCGTTGCCGCACCGCCCGCCGGCCGGCCGGCGTCAGTAGGCACTCCGGTAATCCGGAACGCATTACGCCGATACAGCTCCGGCCCCGCGACCTCGACCAGCCCGGCGGTCGTCGCGTCGATCACCGCATCCCCCTGTTCGGCCGCACCGCCGATTCGAACATACCCATCCCGAAAATGGTCAGGCCACCGGTACCGGAAGTCTGGCCGAACCCCGCACCCATCTCCATGAGAAACGGATGGAATCCAGATGGACGTCAACCCCTACCAGCCATACCAGCAACCCATGTGAACATCCACGGCGGCCCGCAACGACATCAACCCGACGTCGATTTTCTCCGCATTCACCGCCAGCCATCACCTCTTACCTACCGTCACCACGCAGCAGCGACGCGGGTGAGCGGCAGCCTGCCCGGTTATCCACTCCGCAGGCCCGCCGGTTCGGTGACATCGCCATCGATCCGTACAGACGGACTCGGGTTCGGGCTCAGGGAGTCTCAAGGAGCCGGGTGCGGATGGCGGCGAGATCGTCGACGGTGACGCCGGCGGAGCGCCGGTAGGCGTGGACGCCGAAGGCAGCCAGGGTGGCGAGAGGATCGTCGACAGGCTGGGCAGCGGCCGGGCCGCCCTCATCGGCGGCCTGATCAGCATCGTGGGCACCATCCCCTTCACCGTCATCACCGCCGACATGTCGTACTGGTTCCTCGGGGTTACGATGGCCGTCCGCGGCTTCGGCGTCAGGGCCTGCGCCGTCCCCGCCATCATCGCGGCCTACTGCGCCATCTCCCCCTCCAAGATCCAGGAAACGACTGTCCAGCTCAACGTGGGTCAGCGCATCGGCGGCGCGGCCGGTACCGCGATCTTCGCGGTCATTCTGCAGAACCAGCTCGAGAAAGCCGCCGGCCCGACGGACCAGACCGCAGGCTTCGGGACCACCTTCTGCTGGGTGGTCGCCGTCGGAGCGACCGCGCCCGCACTCCTGCTGACCGCAGCCGAACGCCCTGACCGCAGCCGAACGCCGCGTCACCCCGTCCGCCCCCGCTACCGGCGGCCCTCCCCGGACACCGCCCTGACCACCTGATCATCCGATGGGACGATCCGAGTGTGGCAACACGCCCGTCACGTGACTACTATGACCATCCTGACCTACTTGACTGGAGGTTCATCGTGACTGAACCTGCGAGCCAGTGGACGGCTGCATCCGCCAAGGCGCACTTCAGCGAGATCCTCGACCGGGCCACCTCCGAAGGACCCCAGACAATTACCCGTAACGGACGCAGGACAGCGGTCGTGGTGTCCATCGAGGAATGGGAACGCAGGACACGCCGTCGTGGCACCCTGGGCGACTTCCTCGCCGCATCACCGCTCGGCGAGGTGGCCGACCTCATCCAGCGCCCGCGGGAAACCTCCCGCGACATCGGCCTGTGAACATCCTCCTCGACACCAACGTCCTGTCGGAACGAGCGCGCCCACGCCCCGACCCCACCCTCGTCCGCTGGATCGATGACCTGGACGAAGACCGTGCGTTCATCAGCGTCCTCTCGCTGGCGGAGATCCGCCGGGGAATCGAACGCCTCCCGGTCGGTAACCGACGGACGTACCTGGCGGCCTGGTTGGACGGGGATCTGGTAACCCGTTTCGCGGACCGCATCCTCACGGTCGACATCCCCGTAGCGGACGCCTGGGGAGTGCTCACAGCGGCCGGCGACTGCAACGGTAGACCGGTGCCGATCATCGATGGCTTCCTCGCAGCGACCGCCACGGTGCACGGCCTGACCCTCGCCACCCGTAACACCCGAGACTTCGCCCACCTGGGAATCCCGCTGATCAACCCATGGAATGGCGACGCAACCCAGTGATAGCAAGCTGAGACGATGGCCGCCTCCAATGACTGAATGCAACTTCAGCAGAACAGAGGATGCTCATCAATTCGCCAGGTCGCTATGGCACCAGGTCTATATGGCCTCGCCCGTCGGGTGTGACGGGTGCGTCATACGGCCAGGTCGCCGATCAGGTCGGCCAGGACGAGTTCCTCGTCCACCCGGACAGCGTGGTGTTGCAGGGCCGGGCGCAGATCGGCGTCCCAGGACGCCTCGACCGGACGACCAGTGAGCTCACCGCCGGTGACACGAGCGAGCGTGGCCAGGTAGGCCTGGGTGTCGAAGCGCCACGGCTGCCACGGGACGCGTTCCCGCAGGCCGTTGCCGATGTGGATCCCGCCCCAGTCGAAGTCGCCGTGGTAGACGAAGCGGGCGCCGTCGGCGGTGAGCAGGTCGAGCAGGCGGAGCACCGCGGCCGACGGCTGTCCGCTGACACACACCAGCGGCGGACAGCCCCGCCCCAACGCGTCGGCGGCGCTGGCGAGCACGATCGGGTTCTCGCACATCCACACCGTCCGCTCGCCGACACCGAGCTCGGCCCGGGCGGACTGGCTGAGTTGGCTGAGCGGACCGGGCCGGCCGTCCTGTTCGGGCCGGCCGGGCTGGCCGGGCTGGCCGAGCTGGCCGAGCTGGCCGAGCTGG
>NZ_CAAAFR010000074.1:0-12017 GCF_900634745.1 Protofrankia symbiont of Coriaria ruscifolia | reverse complement strand
CCGAGCTGGCCGAGCTGGCCGAGCTGGCCGAGCTGGCGCAGGGTCAGTACGCACGGCTCGCCGGCTTCGCGGGCCAGGGCCAGGATGCGGCCGGTGGTGGTGGCCGCGCCCCCGGGCAGGCCCAGGCACAGCACCGTGGCGGACAGCTCGTCACGGTGGACGCCGACCGCGGCCCACGCGGCGCGGCGTTCGGCGGCGGAACCGTCGCCGGCGGGCGGCGCTCCCCGCAGCACCCTGGCCGCAGCGAGGGACAGGGTCGCCAGCGGCCGGGTGTCGTCGAGGGCGTGCGCGTCCCCGGTGGCCGTCGCGGCCAGCCGGCCCAGCGCCACACCCGTCGAGGGCAGCGCGTCGAGCACCCGCAGCAGGCCGGCGACGAGCGCCGCCGCCGCGTCGGCGTCACCGGCGGTCAGGCGGCGCAGCATGCCGGTGGCGTCCAGCCAGGACCGCCAGGCGGTGAACTCGGGACGCCGCGTGACCAGGGCGTCCAGCGGGGCGTGCACCCGCGACCACAGCGCGGCCTCGGCGGCGGCCCGCGCCGCTCGGTCGGGGACCTCGCCGACGAGGAGGCGCACCGCCGCGGCGAGGCCGTCCGGCGCGGCGCCGCTGGTCCGCAGCATCGTGTCGATCTCGTCCAGCGAGACCGTCAGGGAGGTGCCCGCGCCGGCCCGCCGGCCCAGCAGCCGTTCGGCCGCCCGCCGCTGATCGTGGCTGGCTCGGGCAAGGGTGACCATCCCGGTCAACGGCCAGCCGAGCTCCATCCTGCGCCGCACCCGGTCCAGCAGCCAGGCGGTGTGCTCACCACCGAGCAGCCG
Organism: Protofrankia symbiont of Coriaria ruscifolia; assembly: GCF_900634745.1. Classification (NCBI taxonomy): domain Bacteria; kingdom Bacillati; phylum Actinomycetota; class Actinomycetes; order Frankiales; family Frankiaceae; genus Protofrankia; species Protofrankia symbiont of Coriaria ruscifolia. The sequence goes on along the minus strand of NZ_CAAAFR010000074.1, from coordinate 11,205 downwards.
CCGCAGGCGTGGGACGTCCCCGAACTGATCCATCTGCCCCCGCCCGGTCATTCAAACGGCCATCATTCGAACGGCAGGCTGTCCAGCGGGAGGCTGCCGCCGTCGGCCGGGGCGGGCACCGGGGCCGGCTGGGGCAGGTAGGGGACCGGCCGTTCGACCTGCACACGCTCCCGGCCGTCCCAGCGCCAGGGGGTGACGAGAACGGCGTCGATGTCCTCCCGGCGAGCGAGCTGCGCGATCGCCAGGCCCGGGACCTGCGGGTAGCAGCCCCACTCGCGTTCGCTGGTCATCACCACGTCCAGGTCGAACGCGGCGAGCAGGCCCAGGCACTTGGCCCGCGAGTCGTCGTCCACCCCGGCGAACGCCTCGTCCAGCGCGACCAGACGGGGAGCACTCGGGTTGCCCGAGGAACTGTAGAACGACGATGCGGCGGCGAACAGCGGCACGGAGGCGGCAAGCACCCGCTCACCGCCGGACGCCGGCCCGGTGGCCGACCGCCACTGGCCGTCCTGATAGCGCTGGATGGCGAACTCGTGCCACAGCCGGTAGTCCAGGGCACGGGTCAGCTGCTCGGCCCAGCCACCGGAGGTGTCGTTGGTGTGCTCGCGGTTGATCTCCTCCTGGAGGAAAGCGCCGACCGCGGCCCGGTCCGCCGCGCTCCAGGCGTCCGCGGTCTGCCGCAGCAACCGGTCACGCACCCGGCCGAGCCCGTCGGGAGCGGTCCGGGCGGCCCGCCACTGCAGCCGCAGCCGCATCCCGGTGGACGTGGGACGCTCGGCAAGGTCGCCGTTGATCGCCCTGACCTGCTCCTCCGCACCGGTGATCAACTCCTGGAGGGTTCCGGCCACCTCGTTGACGAGATGGTTCTCCAGGATCTCGCGTTCCTTCGCGGACAGCAGCATCGCCCGTTGCCCGGTCTCCGTCTCCAGCGCGGCGACCAGGGTCGCAATGGCCTGCTTACGCCCCTGGAACAACACGTCCACCACGATGATGCCGTCACGCACGGTCATCCCGACCGAATGGCCGTGCCGGGACAGCGCGTCGGTGAGCACCTTGTGCTCGGCCGAGACACGCTGCTGGATCAGCTCCCAGCGACGGCCGGTGTCGTCGACCCCGTCGAGGGCGGCGTTGACGGCGCGCGCGAGCACGATGGCCGGCGTCGGCGCCCACTGGTCGGCCGGGTCCGGGATCTCCAGGTCGGGCACGGCGATCTCGAGCAGCCCGGTGGTGGCGAAGGCCCGCAGGTCGGCGATTGCCTGGTCGCGTTCGGCGGCGGCGGTGGTGATCGACGTGCGTAGCGTCTCGCGCCGGCCCTCGGCCCTGCCGCGTGCGTCGAGCGCATCCCGTTCGGCGCGGCGGGCCGCCTGCTCGTCGGTGTCGCAGCGGGCCAGGTCGGCGGCGACCGCGTCGAGCTTGCGGTACAGCTCCTCGACCCCGGCGCCGGCCGTCTCGACCAGGACGCGGTGGCGTTCGGCCGCGGTGTCGGCCTGGGCATCGGCCAGCTCGGACGCCTGGCGGGCCTGTTCGCGGTGCTCCACCGCGAGGTCGAGCTCGCGTTCGGCCTCGCCGACGGCCTGACGGGCCCGGTCCAGCGCCTGCGCCGCCGGCCACAGCCCGGCCAGCGCCACCCGGTAGTCGCCCACGGCGTTGCGGAGGGCCGCCAGCTCGGCGGCGTCCGTGGGCAGGCCGACGTCGGAGGCGAACTCGGTGGCCGCTGCCCGCGCCGCGCGGGCCGTCACCTCCCGGTCGGCGACGATGGTGGTCGCCTCGTCGTGGCGGGCATCGACGCGCTGCTTGGCCTCGTGCTCGGCGGCACGTTTGACGTGGGCCTCGCGCAGTTCGCTGTCGGTCGGCTGCGCCTGATGCTCGACGGCCAGCGCGCGCTGGCCGTCGACCAGCTCGGCGGCGATCGCGGCGAGCTCGTCCAACCGTTGCCCGACCGCGGCCAGCTCGGCCCGGACCATCTCCAGCCGGGTCCGCCGGGCCGCCTCGCGGGCGCCCTCGCCGATATAGCCGGCGGATTCCTTGTGCCAGGAGCCGGTCAGTATCCCGTTGCCGAAACGGCCGTCGACGCTGACCCACGTTGTGGCCCACGTTGCGACGCGATCGCCGTCCGTCCCGGCGCCGGCAGCGCCCGGCCCGGCACCAATGGTACTCCAATCGACACTGATGGTATCCGGACCAGCACCGATGGTATCCGGATCGGCACCACCCGGGTTGGCGGGGCCCGCGGGGCTCAGAGCGCCCAGGCCGATCGTGGCCAGCACGGCGGCGACCACCGTGTCGGTGAGCGCGGACGCGAAGGGATCGGCGCGGTCGATCGCCGGGGCCAGCACCGCGCCGAGCCCGCCGTCCGGCACGGGCCGACCGGCGCAGGCCAGGACGTCGTCGGTGACCGGATCGCGCAGGAAACCGTCCGGGGTGATCCACGCGTCGAGGATCCCGGCTGCCTCCAGGGCTGCCTCGATGCCCGCTCGGTGCCCCTCGGGCACGCCGTCGACGAAGTCGACGACCTTCCACAGCGCGGCGCCGGCCCGGCCGTCGCGGGTACGGGCGTCCCGGGTGTAGGGCGTCGGCGGCGCGTCGTGGCCGCCGGCCTCCAGACGGGCGATCTCCTCGTTGAGCCGGTCGCGTTCGCCGTCGGCCGCCGCACGTTCGGCGTCGACCTGGGCCTGCCGGCGGCCGAGTGCGGTGGTGGCCTGCCGAGCCGCCTCGTCCACGGCCGTCGTCACCGGGTTCGGGCCGTCGAGGGTCTCCACCCAGGCTTCCGTAGCGGCCAGCGTCCCGTCGACGCCTGCGACCTGTAGCAGCGTCGTACCGGTCAGGTAGCGTACGTACGCTTCGAGGAGTTCGGCGCCCCGCCGGATGATCAGTTCGTCGGCCACGGCGATCCGGTCCGCGGCGGCCTGGCGCTCGGCGGTGATGCGGTCCAGCTCGTCGCGGGCCGTCCGCAGGGCGTTCTCGGCCGCCCGCGCCGCCGCCAGCAGTCCGTCCAGGCGGGCGACGGCGCTGCCCTGCCTGTCGACGAGCGCGGCGCCCGCGCCGACAGCGATCGGATAGGGCGGTTGATCGCTGTCCAGATCGGCCAGCACCGCGGCGTGCCGGTCGGTGATCCGGGCCGTCTCGGCCGCCCGCGCCGCCGTGGACAGCGCGACGCGGAAGGCCTCCGCGTCCGTGTCAGCGGTCCGCCGGGCGCCGGTGAGCCGGGTCCGCCGGCGCCCGACGGCCTCGTCCGCGGACGCGCTGTCGGTTCTGCGGCCCGCGGCGAACCGGGCCAGCCGCTCGGCCTCGGCGCCCGCGGTCCGCAGCGCCTCGGCATCGCGCATCTCCGGGCTGTCCTGCAACGCCGTCCGCCGTACTGTCAACGCGGCCTTGGCCGCAGCCAGCTCCGCAAGACGTTGCTGCGCGGTGGCCAACGCCTCGGTCGCCTCCCGGTGCGCGCCGTCGGCCTCACCGAGTTCCCGGCCGAACTGTTCGTAGCGGCTGTGTGCCTGCCGCGGCGGCGCGGCGGCGCGTTTCGCGGCGACGGCGGCGTAACGGCGATAGTGGGTCAGGAAGGCGTCCGCCGCGGTCTTTGCCTCGGCAAGGCCGCGCAGCGCCTCCCGTTCCTCGTCCAGGCCGCGGAAGGCCTCGGCCACGGTGGCCACCAGCGCGGGATCCAACGGCGGCAACGCCTCGGTCAGCGCCCGGGAGAGCAGCTTTTCGTCGGGTTTCTTGGACAGTTGCGGCTGACGCAGCTGGATCAGCAGATTGACCAGCGCCTCGTAGCGCTGCCCGCCGAGGCCGAACAGCGCCTCGTCCACGGCGCGGCGGTAGTCAGATGCCGTGTCATACACCATGCCGTACCCGTCGACGGCCTCCTTGAGCTTGTCCCGGGTCAACGCCACCCTGGTCGGGCCCACCAGGGACAGCTGTGGGCCGATCCGCTGCCTGGTGACGAAGAACCAGTGCCGCGCGATGCCACGCCCGGCCACCGCCTTGAGGCCGACGCCGATCGTCCGGTACTCGGCGGCACCGTCCTCGCGTACCCGTCCGAACTCCAGCCAGGTGTATCCCAGGCGCTCGGAGTGCGGATGCCTGCCGCCGAGCAGCAGGTTCCACTCCATCCGCTTGTTGCGGTCGCCGTCCGGCTCGACGCGGTGCGCGGCCAGTTCACCGTCCAGCAGGAATGGCAGGGTCAGTGCGAGCACCTTCGACTTGCCGGTGCCGTTGTTGCCCCGCAGCAGCAGCCGGCCGTCGTGGAAGTGGAACTCCTCGACGTCGTAGTAGAACAGGTCCACCAGGCCGGTGCGCAGCGGCTGCCACCGTTGCCGGTGCGGCGTAGGTGTCCCGGTGCTCACGTGCGGGTCACCTTTCTGTCAGCTCTGTCAGAGGTTCTGTTCCCCGAGCCGCCTGTCGAGCCGGCGCGGACGGTACGCCTGGTACGGACCGCTGGACCGGTGCGGATCGTCGGCGCCTCGATCGCGTACCGCGCGATCGCGGGCCGGGCGAGCACCATCGGCTGGTCACCCGGGACGTCGACGACCAACCGCAGCGCCCGCAGCTTGTCCAGGGCCACGGCGAGCAGTTCGGCATCGGCTCCCGGCTCGGTGACGCCACGTCGCCAGTAGGCGGCGTGTTCGACCGCCATCTTCCTGACGTGGGCGCGCAGCCGGGCAGTCGGTACCGGTTCGCCACGGCCGGCCCTGGCCGCGAGGTACTCGGCGACGAGCAGGGTGACATGGCCGTCGGTGCGTTGTTCGGGCATCCGCACGTCGGTCAGCTCGTCGTCGGGGTCGACCATGGCGATGCCTTCGGCGCGCATCTCGGCGACCAGACCGGTGGCCTCCTCGATCCGCCGGGTGATCGCGTGGCGCTGGCTGGTCAGGTAGGCGCGCTCGTCCTCGGCGAGCTCGTCGTAGTAGACAACCGGATCATCCAGGAGCCGGCGGGTCAACCGGTGGCGCAGGGCCCGGTTACGCAGGTCGTCGGTGTCGGCCACCGGCTCGTGGGTCAGCTCGGCCAACCGCTGGTCGAAATCGGTGGCATGGACGGTGGACGGTCCCCGGACACCGGTCAGCATCGACGCCAATATCCGGCGACGCACGTCGTACAGCACGTCACCGGTGTCGGTCAGGTAGGCGTCCTCGTCGCCGGCGACCCGTTCGAGCACCCCGAGAGTGAGCAGCAAGCGGACCACCGCGACCAGGTCGGAGCGCTCGTCCCGGCGGCTGAGGGTGAACGTGACACCGGCGTTGGCCAGCTCCGGTTCGCTGGCCGCGACGATGATCCCCTCGGCCAGCCGACCGAGGGTGATCTGCGCGTCGGCCGTCTCCAACACCACCAGCGCAAGACAGAGCAGCACGTAACGGCGGCGCCCGAACGGTGCCCTGCCCCTGCCCTCCCGCGCCGGATGCGTGCCGTCCAGGTCAGTTGGCCCCGTTTTGAACAGCCGGGCCGACTCGGCGTCGACGACCAGCCGCCAGCCGGTCTCCACGGCGAGCCATTCGCGCAGCTCCGTGGCGTTGCGGCGGACCAGCCTCAGCGCGTCGTCGTCCGCGCCGGCGGTCAGCAGGGGTTTGGCCAGCAGCGTGCGCAGCGCCTTACGCCGTTGCACCCGGCTCTCCTCGGTGGATGCGTCTCCCGTCACACCAATTCCCAGACCCCGCGCCGTGCCGCGGTCAAATCGATGATCTCGACGAGGTGTTCCGGACCGTGCAGCACCCCGTCACAGGTCTCGATCCGCACGAGGCCCCCGCCGGGGACGAGCGACAGCCGGATCTCCATGCTGCCGTCGCTGGTGGTGGTCTTCACCTCGGTCTCGCCCGGCAGCCGGGCCGCGAGTGCGTCCCCCAGGACGCTGAGGAACAGCCGGAACGCCTGCCGGTCGAGCACGTCGAGTTCGGAGAGCAGGACCGAACCTGCGGTGGCCAGCCGTTGTCGGGCGGCCGCGACCTGTTCGGCCTCCCAGGCGGCCTGCTCCTGGAGGAAGCGACGCTGCTCGGCGCGGTCCGCGACCCGGTTGGGCTGCCCACGCCGTTCGTAGAACCCGGTCTTGCGCAGCTGCGGACTGATCCGCACCGGTGGCGCCTGCTGCCACGGCGTAGCCGGCGCCGGCTCGTCCTCGTGCCAGGCCGCCAAGGTCTCCTGGGTGACTGTCAGGTGCCGGGCCGAGGTGAGGCCGAACGCGGCCCGCCACAGTCGGTGGGCTGCCGCGTCGTCCGGTGCCTCGGCGAACCAGCGGCTGAGGGTCCGGAAGTCCGCCGACCGGTCCGAGCGCCCGGAACGGCGCTCGTTGAGCGCGGCCACGGTGTCGATGAGCTGGGTGATCGCCGTGACGGCCGCGCCGCGCAGCAGCCGGGCCTGGGAGGGATGGCGCGAGTCGGCGGACAGGAACCAGTCCCGCAGGCCGCGCCACCGGTTGCGCCAGGCGCCCAGGGACGCCGCGATCGCGGCATCATAGGCGGCAGGTGCGTCTGTACCAAAGGCAGAACGTTCCCCGGTACCCGTGACAACGCCACCATTGTCACTACTGCCAGTAGTGTCACTACTGGCAGTAGCACTGCCGCCGGTACCGGCGTTGGTGTCGTCGGGCAGATCCGGCACGACGTCGGCGGCCTCCCGCCGGGCGGCGATCATCAACAGGCGATCCACCCCGACCGCCTCGATCCGGCCGAGCAGGGTGGCGATCTCCGCGCCCCGATTGGCCAGGTCGGCGATGAACCTGTTGATGTAGTCGATGAGCCGCTGCTTGTAGGCGACGAAGGCGTCCACGTTCCCGTCGGCGAAATCGATGACCCGACGCAGCGACGCCATGAACGCCTGCGCGTTGTCGGCGAGCCCGGTGAAACGTTCGGCCAGCGCCAACAACAACAGGTGCACCTTTGCCGGGTCGAGATCGGCCGCGTCCGCCGCGACCATTTCAGCCAACGCGCGCAGTTGAGCGGCGATGTCCTCCAACGCCACCGACTGCAGGGCGCCCTTACGGCCGATCGCCTCCTCATAGACGGCGATCGCCTCCTCGGCCGCCTGCCCGGCCGCGGTCAGCTGATACAGGTACCGGGCCCGGTGGAAGTCCTCCACCGTGACCACCCGGCTGGTGTCCGGATCGGCCCGCAGGTTTCCCCACTCGACCAGCTTCTCCAATGCCACGACCACCGGCTCGGTCTCCCCCGATCGCCCCAGATCCGCGCTCACGTCCTCGGGCCGCATGTGCACGATGAACCGGTCCCGCGCCCGCGCGAACGTCGTCAACACGTCCCGGTAAAAGGGGGCATTCGGTGCGCTCAGATGCGCGAACGGCTGCCTGGGCACGTCGTTCGTCGCCGTCTCGTCGGTCCGCGTACCAGTCGCCACACGGACCAGTATTACGAACCATGCGCTGCCCACGAAACGCGGGTATTAGATTACAATCAGTAGTGCACCGGATGCCGCTCCGGTAAGGTCCCTGCGACAGCCAGGTCCCAGTGCCTGCCGGCCAGGACGTCGATGATTCGGGAGCTCAGCCTTCCGGCACAGAGGAGATCCACGGCCGGCTCGCAACCAACCGGCTCATGGAAGAGTCCCACGTCCTCCAAATCACCACGCCCAGACGCACGACACGACAACGGGATGATCTTAGAAGGGTGGGGACGTCGACGCTCTCTCGGAGCGGCCCGGGGACCTGGCCTCCGGCATCGTGAGAACCGCGCCACCGCGGGTCCTGCGGGCTGAGTGCGGTTCGGTGACCGGCCCGGGCCCGGCCCCGGACGTCACCGCCGCCGTGATGGACGACGCCGCTGGCAGCACGCCGGCGTGCTGCCAGCGGCTTGTTGACGAAAAACGTTACGGAACGTCACCGAGGTTAAGATCGATCAAAACGTCCTCGTCTGCCGTGTAAGGGTCGGCGTGCGGTTCAGTTCGACGATGCCGTGCCGGCCAGTGCGGCGAGGTGGCGGTTGATGTCGTCGCGGTCGAAGGGCGTGGGCTCTTCCGGATACTCGGGGTTCCAGTCCTCTACGGGAGCGTCACCGCGACCGGTCAGGCAGGTCGGGTACACCGCCGCCGCATCGGCGTCCACGATCTTCTCCAGGGTGATCGTGTGTTCCCACCAGTCACCGAAGTCGTACACGTAGGTCAGTGCGGCTCCCTCCCTGGGGAGCACCCGGGACAGCCGCACCGCGTCCTCGTCACCGCAGTCGTCCAGCTCGTGGTAAGGGTCGGCGTAGCGGGCACCGTCGGCGGTGAACGCATGCAGATGGTCGTCACCCCAGCCGAGAACAACCCGCATGATCTCGTGTAGATCACCGAGGGTGACGCTCGCCGGCACCAGCAGGCGTCGCCACACCGGCGGCCGGACCCGCGAAAGCACGATCTTCACCTGGAACACGCGGGGACGGCGACCGGATGCGACAAAGCCGGCCACCGCCTCACGCAGGACGGCCTCGTCGGGGTGCCCGCTGGGCTGTAAAGCCGCCTGCCCGCTGTGTTCGTCCGCTTCGTGGTAGTAGTCGTACACCTCGTGGTAGGCGGCCTCGGCGCCGTCGCGGGCCAACGCGACCAGGGCGTACTCGGTGGCCAGCCAGTGGCGCTGGGCGTCGTCGGGCGGCAGGCGCAGGCGGTAGGCGGCGAGGACGGTTCGCGCGTGGGCAGCCAGCTCGGGTACGTCGCCGACCGCCTGCCAGGCCGGCAACGCCTGATCGCCCAGGCTGACGACGGCGTCCACGGCGGCGACCCGCTGCACGGGCGTGGCTGTCGCGGCGGCCCGCAGCAGCTCGCCGGCCACCGTGACCACCGGCCGGTTGCCACGCCAGCGCGACACCAACGCCCAGCCCTCGTCCTCGCCGACCTCGGCCAACCGGGTGAGCAGCGCCTCGGCGGGAAGGTCGGGTGTGACCGACTCGGCGGAACGCGCCCGCAGCTGCTCCCCGGCCCAGCGACCCAACGGTGTCAGGCGTGGACCGTCCACGACGGCACCGAACTCGGTGAGGACGGCCAGCGCCGCATCCACGGGCATCACACTGCCGCGAAACGCCTGGAACATCGCGCTGGCTTCGCCGAGGTCAGCGTCATCGAGCAGGTGACGCACGGCGCCTTCGATCCGGTCGCGGGCCGGCGGCGGATCAGCGGCCAACGCGGTGAGCACCGTCCGGCATGCCACAACCGCCCCACGCCGACCGCGGTCATGCGACTCACCCCGCAGGACCGCGTCCAAGCCGGCCAGCCACGCCCGCAGCGGATCATGATCGGTGCCCGGCCCGGCCACCGCCCGGTCGGCGTCGAGCACCAGCAGCCCGGCCTCCTGCGCAACCACCCACGGATGGTGCAGCTCTTCGACGTCGGCGGCGGATCGTACGCGGGCTGGAACATCAATACCGATCGCCTTCCCCGCCCCGGCGACATCGGCACGCCGTAGCACGCCTTTCGCCGTCACCTGCCTACCCGCCCCGACCCAGCCGGCAAGGCCACGGGCACGAACCATGACGGGACACCGTTGCGCAAGAAGAGACAGGTCAACGCTCACCTGCAGGATCATAGGAGCGGCCCCGCACGAGTTCCACGCGAGCCCGCCACCGGACGGGCGGATGCGATCGGCCAGTGGCCGGGTTGTCGACGCTCGTGCGCAGCCGGGTCGACGCCGGCTGCTGCAAGCACGTCTGGAGCGACGACCCCGCCCGCAACGTCTACCTGATGGTGGCGCATGTGATCCCGGGTTGCTGCGGGAGGCGATGGCAGTGCGCGGCGGCCTTGGTCTCGACAGCTACGACCGGTTCTTCCCGAGCCAGGACTATCTCCCAGTGGCTGGTGAAGGGCTGGGTAACCTGATCGCGTTGCCGCTACAGAAGGAATGCCGGATCCGTGGGACGACCGTATTCGTCGACCCGAACACGTTCACGCCCTTCGACGATCAGTGGGAATTCCTCTGGCGCGGTCAGGCCGGCTTACCCTCACCGACGTGCAGCGGCTGGTCGCCGAGCTGTGCCCGGTCGCGGTCGGCCCGGACGCTCGCTGGTTCCGCCCCTCACTGTCCGATGAACCGGCGCCACCGAAGACGATCCATGCCGAGTGGGGCGGGGGATGCTCGCGGTACGCCCGACCCACGACCCGCCTTAAGCAGATAGGGAAATCGCTACGGGGATAATGCTAGGAGAAGGCGCGGGTGAATGCGGCGTAGGTAGGTGTGCCGGGCTGCCGGTCGAGGACAGCGAACACCACATGGTCGAACCATTGACTGTGGTGGAGGTGTGCGGCGAATGCGGCGGCAACGGCGGCCGGTTCGTTACCGAAGACGCCGCAGCCCCAGGCGCCGAGGATCAGGTGGCGGTGTCCGTGGTGGGCGGCCACGGCCAGCACGCGGGCGGCACGCCGGTGTAGGACGGTCGCGATGGTGGCGGCGCGTTCGGGCTGGTGGTGCAGGACCGCGGTCCGGTTGGGAGCGGCGGCGGTCAGGAACGACACCGGATAGGGCGTGGCCAGCAGGTCGCCGGCGTCGTCGCGGAACACCGGCACGGCCGGTGAGTAGATCACCCGATCGCTGTAGGTGAGGTCCGGATGGGCGTGATGGTGGGCGTAGAACGGCGGTACGGCGCTCAGGCAGGCGTAGAGCGCGGAGGAGCGGGCGAGGCTTTCCTCCTGGGCCTGGGCGCCGGTGCGGAATCCTCCGCCGGGGTGGCGGGCGGAGGCGAACACCAGGCAGGCCACGTCGCCACCGAGGCTGCGGGCCGCGGACAGGCTCGACTCGTTGGTCACCTCGATCGTGGGTGCCGCCGGTGCGCTGGTTGCCGGTACGGGCAGGACGTCGTCAGGCAGGTGCAGCCGGGTGCCGGCAACCGCCCGGGCGATGTCGCTGCCGATGGCTACTTCCCGGTCTGCGTGGTAGCGGCCCTGCTCGATGATGGTCATCGTGTCGCGGGCGATGGTGCGTAGCCGACTATTCACAATCCCAGCATTGTCCGCTCCCCGCAGGGCTCCGGCGTGATGTCTGATTGTCCATTTCGTCAGGCGGTCAGTCCGTGCAGGTAGAGGGCGTCGGCGGGGGTGATGTGGTCGCGGCGGCCTTCGGGGATGTACAGGTAGCCGGCGTCCTTTAGCGCGGCGACGACGGCGGCTCGGAGGGTGGCGAGGTTGACCGGGCCGTGACCGGTGCGGCTGGTGGAGGCGTCCTCTCCGAAGGAGACGTCACGCACGTGGTGATGCACTTCGATCGTCCATCCATCCACTCACGGCCCGACCCGAGATCACCCGCCC
>NZ_CAAAFR010000073.1:0-25847 GCF_900634745.1 Protofrankia symbiont of Coriaria ruscifolia | reverse complement strand
CCCACCCGCCCATCCGACCGGAACCGATGGTCGTGTACGAGGCCGCCGTGGCGACCCCCGTCAAGCGGCGGGGCCGGCCAGCAACGCGTCGATCTGGCTCAGGGCCGCGGACATGCCGTCGATCATGCCCATGGACACCAGCTGCTCCATCGTCTCAGGCGTGGGGAAGGTGCTCTCGATCGTCATAACGGTGCCCGTCTCGCCGTCTGCGGTGAGCTGCACGCGGGCGGTCGTGACGGGCATGTCGGGGCTGGGGCGGCCGGAGTCGTCGGCGAAGCCGTCCTCGAACTCCAGCCGGTGCGGGGCGTCGACGGACAGGATGCGCCACCAGCCGTAGTGCTTGTCGCCTTCCGGCCCGGTCATGAAGTACGTGACCGCACCGCCGGGAGTCAGGTCATGGTCGACGACGGTCGCGGGGTAGGTCGGTGGGCCCCACCACCGCTCGAGCTGGCGGGGGTCCTGCCAGACCTGCCACACCCGCGCTGGCGGTGCATCGAACCGCGCGGTGAGCGTCAGCGTGAGGGCTTCAGGGTTCTTCTGGACGTCGATCACGGTCATGCGCGTGCTCCTTGCTGTCTCCTGGGTCGGGATCGGCGAGGATCACGCCGATCCGGTCTATGCGCCCTCGCCATACGGCCGCCAGCTGGTCCAGCAGCCGATGGGCCTCGCGCAGGGCGTCCGCGTTGCCCCGTACCCGCTGCTCCCGGCCCTGTCGTTGCTTGGCGACCAGCCCGGCGCGTTCCAGCACCGCCACGTGCTTCTGGACGGCCGCGAAACTCATCGGGAACCGCCGGGCGAGGTCCGAGACCGAGTGCTCACCGGTCAGGGTGAGGGCCACGATCTCGCGCCGTGTCGCATCAGCCAGGGCGTGGAAGAGACGATCGGCACGGTCGGCGGACTCCTGACGTACAACCATCGAGTTGTACGTTAGCGGGTGCCGTCGGGCCGCGCAAGGACGGCACCGCAACTGTCCCCGGCCGCACGACTACTTACCCGTGATCACGGCAGCCAGATGCCTGTGGCCGGGGCGACCAGCAGGGTGAACCGGCAGTCCAGCGGCCGCGGCAGAACCGGAGGTCGTCCCGGACGTCGTGGAAGTTGAGGTGGCGGTCCCCCGCCTGAGATCTGCCGAGTGGTAGGTCTCAGGTGTCCGCCAAGACGTCTGTGTTCACGACTTCGGGAGCTCCCGCCCGTCCACCTTCCGCAAACAGGCTTCGGGCATGGTTGAGAGGCAAAGTCAGCCGGCGGGCTTTTTCCAGACTGAGACGTGTCGACGGCTCTCGCTGGTGAAGGGCTCCCGGGTCCAGCCGTCCCACCGGTCGCGTAGCCGGAGCCCGGCGAGCTGGGCCATCAGGTCGAGTTCCGCCGGCCAGACGTACCGGAACGGGATCGATCGGTGCTCGCTTCGACCGTCGACGATCTTGATGTAGTGCGAGCTCATCGTCTGGGTGGTGAGGTCGTCGTAGACGTCGAATCCCCACCGCGGCGGGCCGACCTGGAACGGCACGATGTTCTGCCCGGCCGGGAGCTTGCGCAGTTCGGGGACCATCACCTCGACGACGAAGCAACCGCCCGGTTCGAGGTGTGCCGCGGCGTTGCGAAAGCAGGCCACCTGGGCCGCCTGCGTCGTCACGTTCATGATCGCGTTGAAGACCAGGTAGGCGACGGAAAATCGCCCGTCCACTCTCGTCGTCGCGAAGTCGCCGACTGTCACGCCGATGGCCTCGCTGCCCGGTTTGACATGCAGCCGGGCGACCATCGCGGGAGACAGGTCGATGCCGTGGACCGGGATTCCCCGGCGTGCCAGCGGCAACGCCAGGCGTCCTGTCCCGATGCCGAGCTCCAAGGCCCGGCCGCCGCCTGCCAGTTCGGCCAGCACATCGACCGCCGAGTTCACGGCGCTCGGCTCGAACATGTCCGCCAACGACTCGTCATACGTCGCCGCGACCGGCTCCCCGAAGTAGTCGTCCGCATCCGCCATCCGCGGACCGTAGCGCGAAAGACCGCAGAAGTGCTCGCGGATTTCAGTCCTTTCGCAGTGTTGGGAGTCCGAGGTGGGCTGTGCGAGTCGCCCGGCTTCGGAGGTTGCGGTCGACCGCCGCGAGTTTGCTGACGGCGGCATCGAGACTGGTCTGGAGTCCCTGGACCTCGCCGAGCCAGCCGTTGGTCTTCGCCTCGTTGATGCGGTCGCGGAGGTTGCACGATGTGCGTCGCCGCCCGATGCAAAGGGGTCAGCAGGAGCGCCGAATTCGGGCCTCCAGCTCGTTGCGATGATCGGCGATCCAACGCTGGGCAGCGCGCACCTCGTCCACAGCCCCGACGCCGCGCAGCCGGAGGGCTGCAGGCTCGCCCGCGAGTGCACCTGCCAGGATGCCGCGCCAACAGCGCTCCTGCCACCACAGGATCGTTTCGATCAGACGCGTGCGCTGCCGCAGCCCGTAGGCGTCGCAGATCAGCCTAATCTTGCGGCACGTCTCGCCCAGGTCGGTCACCGATGGGCCGAGATCGAGGAATTGCCAGCACAGGTGGGCGACATCGTGGATCCGCTCGCCAGGTGCGGCGAGGTCCCAGTCGATGAAGGCCGTGGGGCGCAGCCCGCGGCCCAGGTCGCGGTAGACCGTGTTCTTCGGCGCCAGGTCGTTGTGGCAGACCACGTCGTGGTTGCCGGAGAGCTGCGTCCCGGCGGTGAGGTCGTGAAGGTCGCGGACCAGTTCGGCGGCTCGGACGAGACTCTCATCGGATGTCACGGCAGCGGGTTGCTCGGCCTCCCAGGCGACATGTCCGCTCAGGAAGCTGAGGATCTCCCGGCCTTGCTCGTCCATGCCGAGGAGCCGTGGCGAGCCCTCCCAGCCGTGCTGCTCGAGGAAACCGAGCAGTCGATGGACAAACTCGGCACGGCCGGAGAGCGGCCGGCGCACGGTGTCGCCGATCCGGACGATGGCATTCACGAAGCCGCCGGGCATGGGCGTTTCCGTCACGGCCGCATCCTGCCCGATCTGCTTCTCGGTTGCGTGGGGCGAGGCGAGCGGCGTATCGGAGTTCGGTGGCGCCCTCAGTCGCAACCTCGATCGCGGACTTCTCAGCCGCCAAGTCCCGAGGTTGGCGGGTCATTGGTGTCCTGCCTGCTCTGTCCCGTGGCGGGACGACGAGATCTGCCGGTCAATGATGGCTTTCACGGTCTCGGCCTGGGTTTGGGCGCGATCGCGAAGCGGCTGCGGAATCAGCGAGTCGCCGACGGTGGCGTCCAGGACGATAAGCCGTGCGCGGAGTTGGTCGATGCTGCGGTCGGTGTAGGCGAGGTTGGGGCAGGTCAACCGGCAGTGGGACTCCTGCGGACCGTCGGGGGCGAGCCCTTGGCTGGCGAGAATACGCCGGCACTCACCCGTCTCCGCCCGATGGACGCACGTGACGGCCGTGGTGACTGTACGTGAACGTCGTGGGAGGCGTTCCCCTTCGAGCGTGTCACGGACCTGTACCGCGGAGCGCTCGCCACCGTGCTCCTGCTGCCCGAGCGCTACCGCACGGCCGGCCAGATGACCCAGAGGATCTTCGAAGCCGTCCCTGCCGGCTGCCTCCCTCTCGCCCCGATCACGATCAGCGGTGTCGACCCCTTCGCCCCCGCTGCCTGCAGGTTGCCGACGCCGACGACGTTCTGTCCACAATCGGCTGGCTCTCAGCCATCGCCGGGACCACCGAGCACGCCGAGTTGATCGAACGGTGCCTGCGGACACTCGAGATGTTCTGGCTGTCGACCCGACTCGACACCATCGACAGAATGCTCTGCGCCCACGCCGGAGCAGGCCGATGAGACACGACGCCCCTATGGCGCGGCTGAGCCACGCCCTACCCTCGGGGCCCATGGACAGGATCGCCATCATCGGCTGCGGCGGCAGCGGCAAGTCGACGGTTGCCCGGCAACTCGCCGAGGTCCTCGACGCGCCGCTGACCCACCTGGACACCATCTGCTACGACACCGACTGGAACCCGCTGCCGCAGGACGAGTTCGCGGCCAAGCAGGAGAAGCTGGTCGCCGGCGAACGGTGGATCATCGAGGGCAACTACGCCTCCACGCTGCCGATCCGGCTGCGTGCCGCCGACACCGTCATCTTTCTGGACCTACCCGCCGCGACCTGCCTGTGGGGCATCGCCCAACGTCGCTGGCGCTACCGCGGCGGACAGCACGCGAACGTGGGCGTCTACGACCGGATCACCTGGACCTTCATCCGCTACATCGCCGGGTACCGGCGCACCATGCGTCCCCGCGTCCGCCAGCTCCTCGCCGAGCACTCCCCCCACACACGGCTGATCACGCTGACCAGTCGGCGGCAGTCGACCCACTTCCTCGCGCGGATACGCACTGACGAGCCACCGGCACCCTGACCGGGGCTGGGTGGGGAGGCGGGTCATGACGGCCCGGCTCTTCCTTGATCCGACCAGGGTGCGGGCTCTGTACCGGGCCGCCAGCGGCCTCGTCCGCCGCAACGGCGGCCTGCGCCGTGCAAAGGTCGCCGGGAGCGACGTTGCGGCGGCGACCGAGCGGCCCGCGGACCGGAAGGTCAGGCGCGCAGGAGGGTGATGGTGCGGCCGGCGGGGCTGATGGCCTTGTCGAACCCGGTGCGTTCGGTGATGGGGCGACGTCGGGTCGGCGGTCGAACAGCACGAGCACACCGTGGTCGAGGTCGAGCCGGTCGAGGTAGCCGTCGAGCTGGGTCAGCCCTTTGGCGAGGGGGTCGGCTTCCCCGTCTGCCGGGGCGCGTGCACCACGAAATAGCCCAACTGCTCGACGAGCCCGGGTGCCTCCGGCAGCCGCGACAACGCCGGAACCATGTAGTGGTACTCCGACAGACAGGGACCCGCCGTGTTGAACCGCCGCACCGGTCACCACCCTCCACGGCCTCGGGGCAAGGGCCGTCACCGGCGACTTTACGGCCGGCGGCTCACCCGCCGAGACGCGACCGACCACCTGCCGAGACCCGAGTCGTGTCCTGTCGTTGTCCGCCGGAACCACCGCCAGCTCCTCAAACCTCGGTGGTCCGGGACCTCAGCCTCAGACCTCGGCGACGGCCTGGGCGAACTGGGCCTGGTACAGGCGGGCATAGGCGCCGGCGGCGGCGAGCAAGCTGGTGTGGTCGCCCTGTTCGACGATCGCGCCGTTCTCCATCACCAGGATCGTGTCCGCGTCCCGGATCGTCGACAGCCGGTGCGCGATCACGAACGCGGTACGCCCCACCCGCAGGGTCGACATGGCCCGTTGGATCAGTACCTCGGTGCGGGTGTCCACCGAGCTGGTCGCCTCGTCCAGGACGAGGATCAGGGGTTCGGCGAGGAACGCCCGGGCAATGGTGATCAGCTGCCGTTCCCCGCCGCTGACGCCGGCGCCCTCGTCGTCGAGCACCGTGTCGTAGCCGGCCGGCAGGGTGCGCACGAACCGGTCGACGTGCGCGGCGGTGGCCGCCGCGACGATCTGCTCCCGGGTGGCGCCCTCGGCGCCGTAGGCGATGTTCTCCGCGATGGTGCCGCCGAACAGCCAGGTGTCCTGCAGCACCATGCCGATGCTCGCCCGCAGCTCCTCCCGCGACATCGCGGCGATGTCGACCCCGTCCAGGGTGATCCGGCCGCCGGTGACCTCGTAGAACCGCATCAACAGGTTGATCAGGGTGGTCTTTCCGGCACCGGTGGGGCCGACGATCGCGACGGTGTGACCGGGTTCCGCGGTCAGCGACAGGTCCTCGATCAGCGGCTTGTCCGGCTCATAACGGAACGCGACGTGTTCGAAGGCGACCCGGCCGCGCAGCCGGTCCGGGTGCGCCGGGGTGACCGGGTCGGGTTCCTGCTCGGCGGTGTCGAGCAGGTCGAACACCCGCTCCGCCGAGGCAACCCCGGACTGCACCAGATTCGCCATGCTGGCGACCTGGGAGAGCGGCTGGCTGAACTGCCGGGAATACTGGACGAACGCCTGCACGTCGCCGATCGACAGCGAGCCGGAGGCGACCCGCAGCCCGCCGACGACCGCCACCAGCACGTAGTTGAGGTTCCCGATGAACATCATCGCCGGCTGCATGAGCCCGGAGATGAACTGGGCGCGCCAGCTGGCGGCGTAGAGCCGCTCGTTGAAGTCACGGAAGATCTGTGCGGACTCCTCCTGGCGGCCGAACGCCTGGACCAGCGCGTGCCCTGTGTACATCTCCTCGACGTGCGCGTTGAGACGACCGGTGACCTTCCACTGGGTGACGAACTGCGGCTGTGCCAGCTTCCCGATCCGCGTCGCGATCAGGATCGACACCGGCACCGTGACCAACGCGATCAACGCGAGTACCCAGGAGATCCAGATCATCATCGACAGCACGCCGACGATGGTCAGCACTGACGCGATGATCTGCGACAGGCTCTGCTGCAGGCTCTGCCCGAGGTTGTCTATGTCGTTGGTGACCCGGCTGAGCACCTCACCCCGCGACTGGCGGTCGAAGTAGCGCAGCGGCAACCGGGAGATCTTGGCCTGCACGTCCTCGCGCAGCGTGCCGATCACCCGCTGCAGCCCCAGGTTCGCGAGCCTGGCCTGCGCGACGCCGCACAGCCCGGCCAGCGCGTAGACGACGAGCACCCACAACAGCACGGAGCCGATGGCGCCGAAGTCCATCCCCTGGCCGGGGGTGATGTCGAGTGAGGCGAGCAGGTCGGCCTGGGTGCCGTGGCCGGTGGCGCGTAGTTCGGCGACGGCCTCGGCCTTCGACGTGCCGGCCGGTAGCCGCCGGCTGAAGATCCCGGCGAACACCAGGTCGGTGGCATGCCCGAGCAGCCGCGGGCCGAGCACGGTGAGCCCGACGCTCGCCGTCGCCAGCACGATCACCGCGATGAACAGGTGGTACTGCGGACGCAGCAGGCCGAGCAGCCGGCGGCTCGACCCGGAGAAGTCCATCGACTTCTCCGCCGCGCCCTGGCTCATGAAGAAGCGGCCCGGACCGCCCATCGGCGCCGGGCCCCGGCGCGGCGCCGCCGCTGCTGGTGCTGCTGCTGGTGCTGGTGCTGGCGCTGGTGCTGGCGCTGGTGCTGGGCTGGTCACGCGGCCTCCTCCTCGGTGAGCTGGGAGAGAACGATCTCCCGGTAGGTGGCGTTGCCCGCCATCAGCTGATGATGGGTACCGGTACCGACGATCTCGCCGCCGTCCAGCACGATGATCTGGTCGGCATCACGGATGGTGGCGACCCGCTGGGCGACGATCACAACGGTCGCACTCGCGGTCTCCCGGGCGAGCGCGGCACGCAGGCGCGCGTCGGTGGCGTAGTCGAGGGCCGAGAACGAGTCGTCGAACAGGTAGATCTCCGGACGGTGGACCAGCACCCGGGCGATCGCGAGACGCTGCCGCTGGCCACCGGAGACGTTCGTCCCACCCTGGGCGATCACGGTGTTCAGGCCGTCGGGCATAGCCTCGACGAACTCCCTCGCCTGCGCGATCTCCAGTGCCTGCCACAGCTGCTCGTCGGTGGCGTCCGGATTGCCGTAGCGCAGGTTGGTCGCGATGGTGCCGGAGAACAGGTAGGGCTTCTGTGGCACCAGCCCGACGGTGGCGGCGAGCAGCGCAGGGTCGAGTTCCCGGACGTCGACGCCGTCGACGAGGACGGCACCCTCGCTGGCGTCGGCCAGCCGTGGGATCAGGCCGATCAGCGTCGTCTTGCCGCTACCGGTACTGCCGATGATCGCGGTGGTCTGGCCGGGCCGGGCCCGCAGACCGATCCCGCGCAGCACCGCCGCCTCCGCTCCCGGGTAGTGGAACCCGACGTCGCGCAGCTCCAACTCGCCGTGCCGGTCGAGGGAACGCACCGGGCTCGCCGGCGGCAGCAGGGTGGACTCGGTCTCCAACACCTCCTGGATGCGTTCCGCGCACACCTCGGCCCGAGGAATCATCATGAACATGAAGGTCGCCATCATCACGGACATCAGGATCTGCATGAGGTAGCTGAGGAACGCGGTGAGCGCGCCGATCTGCATGTGGCCGGCGTCGATACGGTGCGCGCCGAACCACAGCACGGCCACACTGGCGACGTTCACCACCGTGAGCACCAGCGGGAACATCAACGCCATCAGCCGGCCGAACCGCAGCGAGACGTCGGTCAGCTCGGCGTTGGCCACCCCGAACCGGCGCTGCTCGTGGTCGTCCCGGACGAATGCGCGGATCACTCGCAACCCGCTGATCTGCTCGCGCAGGATCCGGTTGACGGTGTCGAGGCGTTCCTGCATCGCCCGGCCCAGCGGCCGCATCCGGCGCACGATCAAGCTGATGATCACTCCGAGAACCGGCACGATCACGACGAGCAGGGTGGACAGCCCGGCGTCCTGACGCACGGCCAGCGCGATGCCACCCAGGCACATGATGGGAGCGGAGACCATCAGCATGAAGATCATAAGTACCAGCATCTGAACCTGCTGGACGTCGTTCGTGGCCCGGGTGATCAGGGATGGCGCGCCGAACCGGCCGATCTCACGGGCGGAGAACGACTGCACCCGGTCGAACACGGCCGCCCGGACGTCCCGGCCGAACGCCATCGCGGTCTGGGCGCCGAAGTACACCGCGGCACCGGAGCAGAGGATCTGCACGACGGCGACCCCGAGCATGATCCCGCCAGTGCGCAGGATGTAGCCGGTGTCGCCGACGATCACCCCGTGGTCGATGATGTCGGCGTTCAGGGTCGGCAGGTACAGCATGGCGATCGTCGCCAGCAGCTGCAGGCCGATCAGGATCGCGATCGGCCGGACATAGGGGCCGAGGTTGGCCCGCAGGAGTCGGATCAGCATGCAGTCTCTCTCTGCGGCGGGACGAGGCGAAGCGGAACGATAGTCCGGACGGTGGCAACGCTGTCATACCGCCGTACCGGTCAGGGGCGTGCCGCGGTGCCACCCCGTGCGACCGGACGGCAGTACCAGCTCTGCCGCCCGTCCCGTCCCGTTCCGGGACCGGCCGGACCAGCCGGTGGGCCGATGGCCGCACGAACAACGAACGGTCACCATCCCGCCGACGCATAGGGACACTACGAGCTGAACCCGACTTCAGGTCAAGGCGTTTTCCCCGCCACAGCCCGACGCGCCTGAAGACCCAGGTCGCCGCGGTGGCTGCCGGGTCTGATCAGTAGATTTGACAGGGCGCAGCATGTCCCGCGGCCCATAACGTGAGAATTTCTCGTCCGCCCGTGCCCAGGAGCAGCCATGAGCGAAACCCTCTCCGGAGCGACCGCCGCGGCATGCCGCGGCTGCCTGGCGAAGGTCACGGAATTCCGGCCGGCCGACGGCCGGCACGCCTGCTCGGTGGGCTGACCCTCATGCCGACCGTGACGATCCTGGACGACTACCAGCAGGTGGCGCTCACCAGCGCCGACTGGTCGGCAGTGCGCAGCCGCTACTCGATAGACGTGATCAGCGAGCACATCCCCGACCACGACACGCTGACCCGGCGCCTGCGCGGCAGCGAGATAGTCGTCGCGATGCGCGAACGAACGCGGTTCCCGGCCAGTCTGATAAAGACGCTGCCCGCGCTCCGGCTGCTGGTCACCACCGGAATGGCCAACGCGGCGATCGACCTCGACGCGGCCAGACGACAGGGCGTCACCGTCTGCGGCACCACCGGATCGGGTAACGCGATGCCCGAACTCACCATCGGAATGATCATCGCGCTCACCCGGCACTTCGCCCAGGAGGACGCCGCCATACGCGCCGGCGGCTGGCAGCACACCATCGGTCCCGGCCTGTCCGGCCACACCCTCGGTGTCGTCGGTCTCGGCCGCCTCGGCACACCGGTCGCCAGGCTGGCGCAGGCGTTCGGCATGTCGGTCATCGCATGGTCGCCGCACCTGACCGCGGAACGCGCCGCCCCGCACGACGTCCGCGCCGTCAGCAAACGGGAACTGTTCACCGACTCCGACGTGATCACCATCCACATGCCGTTGTCGGAGACGACCCGGGGCCTGATCGGCGCCGCCGACCTCGCCCTCATGAAACCGTCGGCCTACCTGGTCAACACCTCCCGCGGCCCGATCGTCGACGAGAGCGCGCTCCTGGAGGTCCTGCGCGAGCAGCACATCGCCGGAGCCGGCCTGGACGTCTACGACGTCGAACCCCTGCCGATCGACCATCCCCTGCGCACGCTGCGCAACACCCTGCTGCTCCCCCACATCGGCTACGTCACCACCGACGGCTACCGGACGTTCTACAAACAGATCATCGAAGACATCCTCGCCTGGCACGAGGGCACCCCGGTCCGGGTCCTGTAGCCCGATCCGGCAGGTCCGGGGCGGAAAGCTTCGGGCGGGAACCGAAACACCGGCGAACTCCGGTACGGGGGCCGGACGGCGGGAGGGCTCATGGCTGCGCTCCGAGCGCCGCGGGCAGATCACCGGCGTGCACGACGGTGAGAGAGGTGACCGCGCGGGTGAAGGCCACGTACAGCCTGCGCAGCCCGCGGGTCGGCTCCCCTTCCCCCGCCACGATCGCGGCCGGGTCCACGAGGACGACGTGGTCGAACTCCAGGCCCTTCGCCAGTGACGCGGGGACCAGCAACGCGCGGCCGACAGCGGTGTCGTCACGCAGTTCGACGATCGGAAGGTCGACGTCGCGCAGCGCCGCGGTCAGCGTGGGCACGAACCGGTCGGCTGCCACCACGGCCATCGAACCCTCACTCTTCAGCGCCCGCCGGGCCTGCTCGGTCACCTCCGCGACGAGCAGAGCAGGATCGGTCCGGGCCAGCGTCAACGCCCCCGGGACACTTCTGACCGAACGCGCGGCCGGCAGGTCCGGGGCGATGCGTGGGAGCAGTCGGTTCGCGAACGCCAGGATCTCCGCCGGCACGCGGTGACTGCGGGTCAGCACCTCGAGGTGGGCGGACGGTTTACCCAGCTGGGACAGGATCGTCGACCAGGAGTTCGCGGCCCACGCCGACGTGCCCTGAGCAAGATCACCGAGGACGGTCAGCGAGCCGTCCTCGCACCTTCGGGCGAGCGCCCGGCACTGCATGGCGGACAGGTCCTGGGCCTCGTCAACGATCACATGGCCGTAACCGGGCACCTTCTCGATCAGGTCCTGCGCCTCGTCGACGCAGTACGTGTCAGCCAGCGACCAGCGGGCGGTCCGGACGCCACGAGCCGACCCCCCGGGCGCGAGCAGCAGCCGCTGCTCGTCGACGGTGAGCACCCCGTCGGCGGTGGCGGCCAGGAAGGCCGCGTCGGTGAACAGGCGATGGACGAGCGTGGGTCCGTCGATCTTCGGCCAGATCGTCTCGAGCGCGTCCCGGACGGGCCGGCTGCGGGCCAGCGTCTCCAGTGCCCTGTCGGTGACATCCCCTCCGGTGGCCTCCGCCTGGCGGCGCACGGCGGAGGCGATCCGTCGTGCGAACATGGCCCGCCCGACTCCGTAGCGGAAGGGAGCTGACCGCACCGCGGCCAGAATCTCCGCTGTCTCGTCCGTGCCGACCGTCCAGCGGCCCGTCCTCGTGACGATCCTGACCGGCGCACTCGGCGCGCGGACCGCGCCGTCCAACGCGCGCCGGATGACGGTCGCCATGCGGGCGTCGCCTTTGAGTACGGCGACCTCGGCCGAGTCGGTCCGGCCTACCGTGACGGTGTCGAGGAAGTCGGTGACGCTGCGCTGAGTCACCGTGAACTCGCCGAGGGCCGGAAGCACCGTGGCGATATAACCGAGGAACGCGCGGTTCGGGCCGACGACGAGTACTCCCGCGCGCTGCAGCCACTCACGGTGGGTATACAGCAGATAAGCGGCGCGATGCAGGCCGACAGCGGTCTTCCCGGTTCCCGGGGCGCCCTGGACGCAGATGCTGGTCGCGATATCAGCCCGGACTATGTCGTCCTGTTCCGGTTGGATCGTGGCGACGATGTCACGCATCGGCCCGGATCGAGGCCGTTTGATCTCCTGCTCCAGGAGCTTGCCGGACACCGTGGACGTGGCGGCGGTGAGCGGTTCGTCCTCGAAGGCGGTCAGTTCCCCGCGGTCGAAACCGAACCGCCGCCGGGCGGTGAGGCCCATCGGGTCGCCCGGGTGTGCCCGGTAGAACGGCCGGGCGACCTCGGCCCGCCAGTCGACCACCAGCGGGTCGTCACCCGCCGCCTCCCGGACGAGCCGCCGCCCGAGGTAGATCCGCTGGTCCGGGACGGTTGGCGCATCCTTCGTGTAGTCGAGCCGCCCGAAGAACAGCGGCGCCGCCTCGTCCTGGTCGGTGAAGGTGGCCAGCATGCGTTCCCTGGCGGCCTTCAGGTACGCGATCGTCACTTTGTCCACCACCGGGTCGCCTCCGGCGATCTCCATCTCCCGCGCCTGCTGGTGCATGCCCTGCAGGGCGAGCTGGCTGCGGCGCAGATGCTCCCGCTCCTCGCGCAGCTCGTCGTCGCTTCCAGCGCTCACGGAGCCTCTCTTTACTTTACTCGGTAAATATTTTTACCGGATCATACTATCGTCTCGGCGCATCCGACCAAGTGGCCACAGCCAGCGACGTGGCCACAGTCGGCGACAGCACGGAAAAGGGGCGGATCCGCACCCCGTCTGAAACCCGAAACGACGCGGCTCACGCGTAGTCGGCGAGACCCTCACGCAACGACTGAAATGCCTGCCGCGCGGCTGTGACCGCGTCTGGAAACACCTGCGCGACGGACCGCTTCGCTGTCAGCTGTCGCCAGTTCTCCCGGGCCAGGACGCGCCGGACGGCGACGATCTGACCGGCCGCCAGCGCCGCAGCGAGTTCGCCGGCATTCGGCGCCGACTCGGCAAGTGCCGCCGCAAGCATTTCCTCATCCCGCGCGGCGTACTGTGCCAGCCGACCAGCCAGGCTCGGCGTGGAGAAGACCATACCGTGGTAGGCAAGCACCTCACGGTCGTCATTGAGCCCGGTCACCGGGTCGCCACGCTCGAGCCCGGCGATGAAATACCTCTCCAACGCAGCCAGGGGCGTCTCGCCGGAAGGCCGTTCCCGGACGACGCGAGCGGCTTCTCCATGATGGTCGACGATGCGGTGGAGGACCAGGTCCTCTTTGCTGGGGAAGTACGTGAACAACGTCGGCTTCGACACCTCGGCAGCCGCTGCCACCTCGGCGACGGAGACGTTGTCGAACCCGCGCTCAAGAAACAACGAGATAGCCGCCGCGGACAGGGCATCGTGGGTGCGCTGCTTCTTCCGCTCCCGAAGACTCAACGGCTCTCCCACCACAGCGAGCCAAGGTAGCATATCGGGATGCTACTCCCGCCATCAATATGATCTTCATCGAATACCGCCGACAGTGCGAACCGTGATCAGTAGCGCGGGGACGTGCGGACCGTCTTCCGGGTCAGCCCGCGAGCAACCCCTCGGTAATCTTATGGAGACGCGCAGCGTCCTGACTGTCGAAGAACCTGTTGTCCACCGCGATCCGCCTACCCTCCACAAACGCACTCAGACGATCGACAGGCGGCGAATCGATACAGGGAATAATCTGCGCGATGCTCTCCTGCACCGACTTACCGAATACCTTCAGACCCGCCACCTGCGCCGCTGCCGCCGCATCATACTCCCCGGAAAAACTGGTCGACACGATACCTGGATGAAACAGAACATATCCGACGCTCTTTGTATGTGTCGGTGAAGCTGACGCCGAGCAGATCGTTGAGCCTGCCACCATGCCCCAACGCCCCGGTCCCGAAGTAACCCCGCTCAAGTTGAAGATCGTCCCACTGGACGTCGCTCGTCCCTCCTGGTCCGGCGACGTTCAGGATGACCGGACTACCGGTGCGCTCCAGCTGTTCGACCAGCCCGTGACTGAGCAGGAAGCGACTCAGGTAGAACAACGCGAAGGTGCTCTCGAAACCCTCCGGCGTCTCCGACCGGACCGAGCGGTGGTAGCGGGCACACAGGACGAGCACGTCCACCACCGGAAAGGTGGCGGTGATCCACTCAAGGAGTTTCGCGTTCTCACCGACCAGACTCAGATCCGCCCGCACGAAGTGCGCCCGGGCGCCGGCGCCGATGCCGATGCCGCCCGCAATGTCGAGGAACTCCTTCCCCTTCGTCGCGTCACGGCCGACGACAACGACGACATACCCACGGCCGAGGCACCTCTCGGCGCGCGCCCTGCCTATGCCGTCCGGCCCACACGCCGAAACCCAGCCATCCAAAACCCGGAAACCCTCCGTACCCTGCACCGCCGGACGCGACCTATTCGTACCAGTCCCAGTCGTGCGACCAACGTTCGCGTCGTTCCCACTCCCGGGTGATCCAGTCCGGCCCGTCCGCCGCCACCGCTTCCAGGATGGGAAGCGCGCTGTCGATACCCGAGGTCTGGAGACCGGCCAGATCCGACTCGGCATCGAGGGCTGCGTCCTCGACGTCGCCGATGGTCTCGGTGACCTGGGTGATGTCCTGACCGTTGACCAGCGTCAGGCGGAAGGTGCGGCTACGCAGCCGCTTCACCTCCTTCATCGTTGAACCGCTGCCCCTGACGGTGCGGGAACCCCGCTCGGTCACGCTGGCCGATGCCAGGGCGCCGTAGCGGAACAGGTTCCACCGCTCGTTCCCGACCGCACCGTTCAGGAAGTTCAGCTCGGTCTTTATCTCGCGCACACCGCTACGCGTGAGCAGGAAGATGTGCACCAGGTAGGCCGAGTAGCGGGGCGGCCCCTGCGGGACGCGAGCCCGTGTCGCGCCCTTCGCCCCCTCGTTCATCACGACATGCGCTACGAGATCATGGCTGGTCAGGCGGGCCCTGCTGATGGCAGCGGTCTTCAGGTAGATCTTGTCCAGCGCCAGCCAACGGGCCATTTCCGTGTCGGTGGGCCGGTCGCTCTCAAGATGCTTCGTCCACTCGTGGTAACCGTGCATCTCCGTTTCGTGGAGTTCTTCGGCCTCGGCCTCGAGGATTTTCCCCACCTTCCGCAGGGAGGCGATACGCAGTAGCCCTTTGGTGGCGGCGAACCCGCCCGCGCCGATGACGACCGCCGGGATGACCTGGCCGGCGGACAGCAGGATCATCAGACCGGCCGCCGCGGTCACGACGCCGAGGGAGAACCGTCTCCTGGCATGCTCGGCCTCGGTCACTGCCGACCGGTACTGGAAGATCTCCCTGGACGCCCATCCGCTGGCCACCCGACTGGCGTGCCAGCGGATCAGCCAGTTCAGGGCGGCCGGCTCCACCTGGGCATTTCCGTAAAGGTCGACCAGCCGTTCTTTCAGGTGTGCGCGGGGGCCTGCCGCGTAGCCGTGCCAGTCGCCCGCGCGGTGCGGCCGCGCCTCGCTGAACCGCCTGTCGACGAGCTCGTGTACCTCCCGGACGAAGGCGGTCGGCACCCAGTGCCCCGGCGACCGGGCTTCCACGGGGTGGGCCGGGGGGAGCACCGCACGGTCCCTGACCGCGATGTGGAGCAGCAGCGCTTCACGCGCGACGCCGTAACGCACCAGCAGATATCCGCTCACAGCCAGCACCGGCACCGCGAGCGCCGTGGCGGCCCCCCAGGGGCCGCCCAACAGGTCCAGCACACCCAACAGCACGAAGAGCCCGCCGACGACGGCCCGCTTCCAGTCAGACCGTTGCGCCTTCGCGGCCGCTGGCCTGTCCTTCCTGGGCTCCGCCGGTTCGGCTTCGAAGAACAGCCAGGCCCGGTCGACACGCTCGCCCCGCATGCGCTCGGCCACGACACGGTGCACGTACGTGGACTCGATCCGCTCCCGCGCCACACCGCTGAAAATCAGGTCCAAGTGGCGGAAGATCTCATCCTGCCGTTCCGCCGGGAGCCGGTCGAGCACCTCAAGGACGTCTTCCAGATGTTCCCCGTCCGCGTGTTCCCCTTTCGCATGTTCTTCTTTCGCCTGACCATCGGAGCCGATCAGCATGCGGCGCAGCAGCCGCCAGACCACGTCCAGCGCCTCCCACCAGCCGTCCCGGGGCAGCTGCCGGCAGACCTTACGGGCATGGACGATGCCGGCGACCAGCTCACCATGAATCTCATGCGGAGATCGCTCACTGAGTACGGAGAGGACGTAGTAATAGCCGCGCTCAGTAGAAGCATCGCCATGCCACAGGAGATCACCGAACAGCGGTTCCGCCAACCGCGGCGTGCCACCCGTGAGGTGGTTGAAAGCGACCTCGTGCCTGCGCTCGGGCGGATCGTCCTGGTTGATGTGATAGGTGGACTCGTAATGAGTGATGGGGCTTCCGTAGTTCACGCCGATCTGCTGGCCCACCTGCGCGTTGTCCGCGGCCGTGTTGTGGTTCTCCACGCCGGGATCTCCCGTGAACGGGTCGGACCATTCGTCGTTCACTTCTTTTCTCCCCTCTCCCCCGCCCCTACCGTCCACGCCGCGTGGAAGGCTTCGAAGTTCACACCGATCTGCTGATCGACCCGGGCACCGCTCTGCGCGGTGTTGGTGTTCTGGATCGACACAGGCAGCGGTGGTTGCGTGTTCGGCGGCGTCCCGGCAGGGGTCCCGTCGCCCTTGCCGTCCTTGTTCTTGCCGTCGTCGACCGCGGCGGCGAGGAGTACGGCGAACGCCGCCGCGTTGCGCGCCGCGATGTCCTGACTGCCCTTGCTGTCGGTGACGCCCTTGGTCCCGTCCGCATGGTCGCTGATGGCGCGTATGGTCGCCGTCGCAACACCACCGCTGAGATGCCCGGCCAGCGCGAAACCCGAGCTTTCCATCTCGATGGCCACGGCGTCGTTGTAGTTGCGCCGCAGCCGCTGTGCCGTCGGCGAGACCTTCGAGTTCAGCAGGACGTCGCCCGCCGCCACGGCCTCGAAGTGAACGCTCGGCCCGTCCCCCGGGCCCAGCTCCGGCAGTAGAGCACGCCAGGCTTCGCCACGGGGCAGCCTTCTGGCGATCTGCTCCACCGCGTGCGGGAGCTGCCAGGAACGCGGCCGCGCCAGAAACTCGTCGTCCTCGCTACGGCCACCGTGATAGGCGTGAATCTTTGTCGCCACGACGACATCACCGATTGCCAACCAGTCGCGCAGCCCGCCCGCGATACCGACGAACAGCATCGCCGCCGGTGAGAACTCCGCCTGGGCGCGTGTGGCCAGGGCAGCCGCGTCCAGGGCCCCGGGCCCGGTCGTACCCAGCGCGACCTGGCACTTCGGGAAGGACGCGAGGCTGCCCACCTCGAAGAGGGTGCCCACGTCGTTCTTGTGAACTGTGGCGTCGGTCAGACACTCCAACACCGCATGGTGCTCGACCGGCAACGCCGTCAGGATGACAATCATCAGCTACTCCGAACGGTCGGTCACGACGCTTTTCACGGGCGTCGTGCTCGCGATGACAGGCTGCTGGCGAGTTCCGCAGTACAGCCGGGATCGATCCACTGGCGGCGGCACGCATCGTTACCGCCGGGCACCCGAAAGGCATTAATGAGGTGGTGCCGCGATGACGCGACCGTAGCTCGGTCCCGGGTATCTCGTCAAATCGGGCCAGTCGGACATCTTTCGTTGCTTTAAAGCAAGAAATACGACCTCCCACTCCGACGCTCGAGATGGGAAATCCGCATGGCGACACCGTCAGGGACGGCGATGACAGCTATGACGTTGCCGTCCGCGGGCCGGATGAGGAACCGGGTCCCGCACCCGGTTCACAGAATCGTGTAGATGTTTACGGAATCGTGTGGGATGGACAGCTCGGAGCGTTCAGGTTCCATGTCGGGGCCAGCGGCACCGGAGGTTTCATACTATTATCGGCGGGGCCCGGAACGCGGGTGGAGCGGGGTACCGGGGACGCCCCACCGGTGACGTCATCCCCGTCGGCGGCGGCCGGGGGCAGGCCGTTCGGCCCTGGGGCCACGGGGCGCCAGCCGAACCTCCTGACCACCGCGTCCACCACGATGTCGCGATGGTCGAACGCGACCCGCACACCGGGGGAAAGGAACTCGAGCACGTCGACCCAGCGGGCCGCGCGAGCGTCACTGCCTCCCCGCGGGACGGGCGCGCCGGGCAGGTACCCGTGATAGGCCACGCTGACCACCCGGCCGCGCGGATCACGTCCAGGTGCCCCGTAACAGGCCAGGCGCCGCAGGTGATCCCTGTCGATCATCACCCCCGTCTCCTCGCCGAGCTCTCGCACCGCCGCCTCCGGCGCGCGCTCCCCCGGCTCGACGAATCCGCCGGGCAGGGCGAGGGCCGCGCGGAACGGCTCCTTCGCGCGCTCCACCGCCAGTACCGACAGCACGCCGTCCCGCTTCGTGAACAGCACGACATCCACCGTGAACGCGCCCCCGGTGGGCCATGGGCCGCTGTTGTCCGTC
The DNA here is from genome assembly GCF_900634745.1 of Protofrankia symbiont of Coriaria ruscifolia. Classification (NCBI taxonomy): domain Bacteria; kingdom Bacillati; phylum Actinomycetota; class Actinomycetes; order Frankiales; family Frankiaceae; genus Protofrankia; species Protofrankia symbiont of Coriaria ruscifolia. The sequence goes on along the minus strand of NZ_CAAAFR010000073.1, from coordinate 7,602 downwards.
ATGCGGCCAGCGTAGGTTATTGTCATTTTGACATCAATGGGCTGACGCCGGATTTCCGTTGGCACAGCGCAAATTGTCACTTCGACAAAATGTCGTAGACGCCTGGAGCGGCCATTGCCCGCCCCGCTCCCGGCGCGGGGGTAGCCCGCCCGGAAGGGCACCCGGGAGAACCCCGTACCCGGACCACTTGGCCCCGGCCTCACGAACCGGGCGCACGCCCGTTCAGGAGGCGGCGGAGCGCGCCCGCATCATCGGGGGCAGCAGCACGGTCGCGGGACCGGCCCGGTAGAGGGCGGCGGGACGTCCGTTGGGCGTGGGCCGCTTGCGCCCGGTCGGCTCGATGAACCCGGCGGCGTCGGTGACCTTGCGGTGGAAGTTCGGCTTATCCAGCTCGGCCCCCCAGACCACCTCGTACACCTCGCGCAGCTCACCGATGGTGAACTCCTCATGGCAGAAGGCAGTGGCGATCGTCCGGAACTGCAGCTCGTCCCTGGCCAGCTCCACCGCGTCACGCAGAATGTCGTCGTGGTCGAAGGCCAGCCCCACCCGCCGCGCGTCCGAGACGGCCAGCCAGGCCGCCGCCCGCGCGTCCGAACCCGCGGTCGGTAGCGGGAGGTTGGGCGCGATGGCCAGGTAGGCACACGTGATCACCCGCGGGGTGCGCGGATCACGGTCGGGCGCGGAGTAGACGCCGACCTGCTGCAGGTGCAGGGAGCTGGAGTCGACGCCTGTCTCCTCCGCCAGCTCCCTGGCCGCGGTCTGGTCGAGGCTTTCGTCCCCGCGCAGGAAGCCACCCGGCAGCGCGAGCTTCCCCACGAACGGCTCGTTCCCGCGCTCGACCAGCAACACGCACAACCGGCCGTCCCGAATGGTCAGGATGACGAGGTCCGCGGTGAGAGTGACCTCCTGCCGGGCGCGGCTCACACCAGCGAGAGTACTGACTCCCGTCCCCCGGCTCGTGCTTCCGTCACCCCAGCTCGCGGGACGGTTCGGCCGTCCCATGTCCGCCTCGTGCCGCCCGGTTCCCGCGTGCGGGCCGTTAGGCGCGGCGCGCCCGTTCCGCCGTCAGCGCGGCGAGCTCCTCGGCATCGAGCACGTCACCGGCCTCGCGGGCGTCCCGGGACTCCGTGAGCTGCCGCATCGTCTCCCGGCTCGCCAGCACATCCAGCGTCTCCTCCAGCACCGCCAGGTCATCAGCAGAGATCAGGACCGCCACCGCGTGCCCGTGACAGGTGATCTCCACCCGCCCGCGGGTCCGCTCCACCTCGTCGACGAGCTCCGACAGCGGTCGCACGCCTCGACGAACGACACAGCGATCATGAAATCCAACATACCGCAACCGGCGCGAGGTCCAGGAAGAGCAACAACGATTTTACTGGACGCACACAAAAACGGTGTACCTCGAACCGCACGCCACCCATCCGACAGGATGATCAAACATGTGGCAGGCCGAAGGCACCGCCAACAGAAACCGGCTCACAGCCCTTTCTCAAGGCTCTGTGCCCCTGATTCGTCCGGTCAGGGACGGCAGAACAGACATCGCCTTCACGAGAGCGACGATACGGCTCGGCCGAGAAGCGTCATGGCTCCTGTCGCTGCTGTGGACAGCGCTGCCAAGCAGAGCCGGTAATGTACGGCTTCGGACCGCTTGGGTGGCGGCTCGCCACCGAGGGACAGGCGGTGTGCGGGTACAACCGGACGGGGGAACGTCGAAGGTGCGGGTCTTCATCAGTCACGCCAGTGAGGATTATGAGAAGGCGCGTGAGGTCAGTGGGTGGCTTGCCGACGCCGGGCATAAGCCGTTCCTCGCCCATCACTCCCGGTTCGGCGTACCGGCGGGCGATGACTGGTTCGACTGGATCCACGAGAAGCTGCGGCAGTGCGACGCGGTCGTCTTCCTGCTGAGCGGGCATTTTCGCGCATCGCAGTGGTGCCCCATCGAGATCGCACTGGCCCGCGTGCACGGCAGAATCTTACTGCCGATCATACTGGAACAAGGGGAGCGCCATGATTACCTGAAGCGTGAGCAGAATGTCGACTTCGCCGAAGCGGCGGATCGCATCCTTCGGCGACTCGAACCGCCCGTTCCCGCTACGACCGGCATCCGCCCCTTTCCGGGCCTGCGGTCGTTCACCTCAGACAACGCCGACTATTTCTTCGGGCGGGACCCGGACGTCCGTAACCTCACCGGGCTGTTGCGTCGACCACCGCGCCGGGGCGAGCCCGAGGTGGTGGTTGTCGTCGGTCCGTCCGGCTGTGGCAAGTCGTCGCTTGTGAATGCCGGAGTACTGCCCGAGTTGGATCGGTCGTCGCCGGAATTTGTGGTCCTTCCCCCGCTGGTGCCACGGGATGATCCCATTCGGGCGCTGTCCCAGAAGATCAGCGCATATGCCGTCAACTACGACCTGCCCATGAGCGCTCTTCGGCTGACCCCTTTGGACCTACAGGAACGGCTCGCCGACGAGGACGGGCTGTCGCGGATCGTCGATGATCTGCTGCTTGTCCGTCCCGGTGGGGAGGGGCGGGTGCTGCTGACGGTGGACCAGGCGGAGGAACTGCTGCGCGGGGAGGCACAGCAACAGAACACGGCTTTCCTGGCCGCCGTGCGGCAGGCCCTCCTCGCCAGTTCACTGACCGTTGTGATGACCATACGTTCGGAGTTCCTGGACAAGCTGATACTTGCCCCGGGGTTCGCGGGCACCCGCTTTGACACGTACGCCGTGGGCCTGCTCGACCCACAGGGCCTACGCGAGGTGATCGAAAAACCCGCACAGCGAGGCAAGCTGTATTTCGCCCACGAACTCGTCGACGCGCTGGTATCGGATACGGGGTCGGGTGCCGCCTTGCCGCTGCTCGCCTTCACTCTCGAACGCCTGACCGAAGGGCTCGACCGAGGCAGCCAGATCTCACTCGAGACATACACGGCCATGGGCGGGGTACAACAGATTCTCGCCGATCAGGCGACGAATGCCCTGGACCAGGCCGTGAAGGAATCGCATCTGACCGAGAACGAGGTGCTCACAGCGGTCGCACAGCTTGTCTCGATCGACGAGAACGGCCGGCGTATCCGGCGACGGGTACCTATCGACGTCTTCAAGGAACGCCCCCAGCAGGCCCTGATGTGCTTCGTGGACGCCCGCCTGCTGGTCACGGACTCCGCGGAGAGGGCCACTGAAACATGGTTCGACATCGCGCACGAGGCGTTGCTGTCCGCCTGGTCACCGCTTGATACCTGGCTGACAGGCAATGCCGAGTACATACGCCTACGCGACCAGATCATCGGCCGGATGAACGACCGCGAGCCGCTGACCGGCGCGCTGCTGTCGAAGGCAAGGGCGTGGGTCGCCGAGCGAGAACACGAGATCAGTCCGGATGTGGCGACGTTCGTCCATGAAAGTGCGGGGACACACGCTCGCGCGGAACGCGAACGCGAATGGGCCAGACGCAGCGCGGCCGAATCCCGAGCGCGGGCCCTCGCGGCGGCCGTCACCGACATGACGGTAAACAGCAGCCTGTCCCTGCAGGCTGCCCTCCTGGGGGGCATCGAATCGCTACACACGGCCGCCACCCCGGAGGGTGACCGGGCGCTGCGGCAGGTACTGGCCCGCACTCCCCCTCTCCTGCGGCTGTGGGCTGTTGACGACGATATTATGTTCACGGAAACATCCTTCGCCGCCGACGGCTCGGTCGTGGCCGCGACCAGCACTGAAAAACTGTTCGTCTGCCGCACTGCTGATGGTGCACGCCAGATTTATCCCCGCGACGGTACACCAATAATAAGCCGTGACGGGTCGATGGTCGTGACACAGACAGGAAATGGGCTGTTCTGCGTCCGGACCGACGACTGGGATTCCTGGCAGGTCACCCTGCCTGAAAACGACGAGCCCGTTGGTCTCGACGGGAGAACCCTGCTCACCATCAACAGAAAAAGGTACGTCTTCAGAGACATGGAGACCGGCAGAATAATTCGGGAGACCAGCCGTCCGGGAGATTTCGTCGCTGTCAGCGCCGACCTGTCAGTGGCTCTGCTCCGCGATGGCGAGGAATATTTCTTCCAGAATGTCCTCCTCGGCGGGAGAGCCGTCACCATCGTCCATCCCGACCGGGAGTCGGTCCGAACGAGGGCGCTCAGCCCGGACGGGCGCTTCGCCGCGACGACGACAATCGGTAGGACATCGACGACTCGGATCTGGGAGACGGCGACCGGCAAGGAGATCAGCCGGCTGCCCTGCGAGGAGAACGTCGATCTGATCGCGTTCAGCCATGACGGCAGAACGGTGGCGACCGTCGGACGGGACGGCTGGACACGGCTCTGGGACGTCGAATCCGGGCGGGAACAAGCGCGGATCGAGGAAAACGTCCACGCGCTGGCTTTCAGCGTTGACGACACGACGTTGTGGAGTGCCAACGCGTTCCACCTCGCCCAACAGTGGGACCTCACCCTGGGCGGAGCCGCTCGGCGGATCTCCCACAGGGCACGCGTCAAGTCCGTGGCGTTCTGTGGGGACAACCGGGTCGTGGTCGGCGACTCGGACGGCGTGGTCGCCATGTGGGATCTCGAAGCCATGCACCGGACCGCCGAATGGCACTATGGCGCGGGTGTGGCAGCCATCGCTGTCAGTCCGAACCAGACCCTCGTCGCGACATCGCACGACTCGAAGGTCGCGCTTCGCCGGCTGGACGGCCGAGACCGCCCCAGATTTCTACCGGGCGGTGACAGCTACAGCAACCCGATCGCGTTCAGCCCTGACGGCCGTTTTCTTGCCACCAGTGTGCGTGGAGCTCCGGAAAGGGTCCTTCTCCGCAATGTCGTGTCCGGACGTGTCCTGGGTGACCCCATCGAGCTCGGCAGTCCCCTCACCTCGGTCGCATTCAGCCCCGGCAGCGACCTGATCGCCACCGGTGAAGGGGACGACTACGTCAGCATTTGGTCACTGAAGGACGGGACACCGCGTGGCAAAATCTCCCACCGTAACTCGGTGCGGGCGGTCACCTTCAGCCTGGACGGCGCGCATCTCGTGTCGACGGACAACGACGGCGACGTGTATGTGGACGCCGTGGGCGAGGGAGGTGAAATCAATGACTGGACCAAACATGTCAGGCAGATGAAGCATGACCGAGGGGTCTTCGTCGCGGAGTTCTCGGCATCCGGCCTGCTGCTCACGGCAAGCTGGGATCGCACCGCCCGGGTGTGGGATGCCGTCAACGGCATCGAACTGTGCAGGTTTACCCATCTGCGCCATCTCACGGCGGCGAGCATCTCCCCGGACGGCTCTCTCGTGGTCACCGCGGACGAGACCGGCTGTATCCGGCGGTGGCCCACGACGTCGGACGGTCTGCTCGCGCAGGCCGAACAATCCGAGATACCTGGTCGCTATCGGCTCCGCGAACTCAACGACGGCGAGTTGTCGCGTTTCGGTTTGTCCCGATGAAGGAACGGGCCGCAGGCCCGTCATCAGGACGGCGTTCACCGCTGTGTTCCGCCAACTTTACAAGATCAACATTCCGTCATGCGGTGTACTGGCGCTGTCCGTACATGAGCGGATCTCTGGCGTGCAGTCGGCCGGTGGGGGCGAGCCGGCCTGTGAGCACCGGGTGATCGTGGGCCGGCGGTGCTCCGGTCGCGGTGTAGGCGGCGGTTGGCCGGGTTGAGTCAGGCGAGTCAGGCGGGCGCATCGGACGGCGCTAGGATCACGCGTCGTACAGGGGATATTGGGGGATTCGGCATGCTCAACGGTGGACGCCGTGGTCGACACATGACAGCTCCCACATCATGATTATCAACGAGGCGCAGGTGGCCGCGGCGCTGCCCGCCTACGAACTCGGTGAGGTCCTCGGCCGGGGAGCCTTCGGGCTGGTGGTGAAGGGCCGGCACCGCGAGCTTGATCGTCCGGTGGCCATCAAAATCCTGGCCGCGGGCACCGACGAGGCTGCGGCGAGCAGCCGTGCCGAGGCGCGCATGCTCGCCGCCCTCGACCATCCACATGTGGTGCGGGTCTACGACTCCATCCCCGCCGGCGACCTCCATCTGATCGTCATGGAACTGCTGGGTGGCGGAACCCTGACCCGCCGTCGGGCCGGCATGCCTCACGAGACCGCCTGCGCGGTCGGGCTGGCGGTGGCCGCGGCGCTGGGCTGCGCGCACCAACGGGGTGTGCTGCACCGCGACATCAAACCCGACAACATCCTGTTCGACACCGCCGGGCTGCTCAAAGTCACCGACTTCGGCATCGCGAAACTCGTGGAAGGGTCCGCGACCACCGCCAGCGCGGTTATCGGCACCCCCCGGTACATGGCCCCCGAACAGCTCCTCGCCAGACGGCTGGGCCCGGCCACCGACCTGTACGCCCTGGGAGTGATGCTCTATGAGCTGCTCACCGGTGCGCTGCCGTTCGATCCGGCCCTGCCGCCGACCCTGCTCGCCCAGCACCACCTTTACACCGTTCCCACCCCGCCGGCCGGCGTGCCCGCGCCGGTGGCCGCCGTCATCATGCGGGCTCTGGCCAAGGATCCGGCCGCCCGTCAGCCGTCCGCCCACACCTTCGCCCTGGAGCTGGCCCGCGCCGCCGCCGTGTACGGTCCGGGCTGGACCGCCCGCGCCGGCATCGGGCTCCGCCTCGACGACGACCTCCATGCCGCCGTCCAGCAGCCGGCATCCGCGCGGCCGCCGTTCCCGAGCCGTCCGAGCGTCGCGCCGACCGCCAACATCGGCCAGCCGCCCGCCCCGCCCTTCCTCCCGCCCGGCCCGCTCAGCCCTCCCGACCCGCTCAGCCCTCCCGGCCGCGGAGCCGAGATGCCGTTTCCGGGATATCCGCCTCCGCTCGGCGGCGGCGCGCAGCGTGTCCCGCCGCCTCCGCCGGCCGCGTACGGGACCCCGCCTGCCCCGTACTCCGCCCCGCCTGCCCCGTACTCCGCGCCGCCGGTCCCGTACGCGGCCCCGCCGGGCTCGTACCCGCCGGTGGCCCCGGGTCCGGGTGGCCCGGGCGGCAGCGGGCCACGGGGGCAACAGCCCGACGGCGGATATCCACAGCCACCTGGTTACGGGAACCCCTACGGCTACGGCTCTCAGCCACCAGCTCCGTACGGCGCCCCCGTACGGTCGTATTACGCCGGTTGGGGCGCCCGGGTCGGGGGCACCCTCATCGACCTGCTGATCGTCTGGGGTGTCTCCGCGGGCCCGGCCGCCGCTCTGCCTTCCTCCTCGGCCGACGGGGTCGGTCTGCTCCTCTTCTTCGTGGCCACGCTCGTCATGAGCTACGTCGAGGGCGTCACCGGTCAGACGCCGGGCAAACGCATCGCGCATATCAGGCTGGTCCGCGAACTCGACGGCCAGCCGCTCGGCTTCGGCCGGGCGATCGCTCGCCGCCTGTGCCATGTCCTGGACGCCCTGCCGTTCTATGTCGGCTTCCTGTGGCCGCTCTGGGACGCGAAAAAGCAGACCTTCGCCGACAAGATCATGAAATCCGTCGTCGTCAGAACCAGATAAGCGAACGAGGAACCGATCCGGGCCGCCCGGCAGTTCTTACAGATAACGATCACCCGCGCCCACTGTTTTGCGCTCTTCATGGACCCTGCTGGTTTATTCAGGTCGCGGTGGTGAAG
>NZ_CAAAFR010000072.1:21848-37061 GCF_900634745.1 Protofrankia symbiont of Coriaria ruscifolia | reverse complement strand
GGCGTAGCGCAGATACCAGCGGACCGCCAGCACGATCACCTCAGGGGGAACCGGAAGCCGGTGAACTCCGATGCCGGGACCGGCGGACGGGACGTCGACGCATTACTCGATCATGCCTGGTCAGACGTCGAGACGACGGACCTCAGCAACGCAACAGACCCGTGGGAAACCTGGTTCACCGCTGTCCGCACCGCCCTGACCCGCGAGGCCGTCACAACGCGAACCCACGGCCGGACGAACAACACCACCCGCCTCGTACACACCCAATGCCACCGCCGCCACCCAGACGGCGCAGCAAAGGGAACGGACACCTGAGCAGAGCCCCGCCGCCCTCGTGGGCTGCTTGAGCCGGATGCCGCGACGAGTGGCACGTCCGGTTCTGAGACGAAACTGGAGGTGACCGGGCATGGCGGGAAGACGCCGGCCAAGCCTGGACTGGGAACGGTCCGCAATCGATGGCCGCTCTCCGCAACCTTGTTATGGGGCTGTTCCGCATCAAGGGAATACATAAGATAAAGGAGGCTACCGAGAGAATCGCTGGCGACCGTGATCGAGCCCTCCCACTCCTGGCTACGTAACGTGTCAATCTATGACAGATTGTTATCTTGACGAAGCCCTGGCCCGTCCCCTCACATGTCATAGGGCACCAACGTAGGGCAAAGCGCTACACCTTCCGCCAGGGCCGACGGTGCCAGATCTCGACAGCTTGGCATTTCCGGATCTTCATCCGACCGCCCTACGTGTCTAGCGGGAACGGGACAGGTGACGCGGGTTGTTGCTCCGGCACCGCGGGATGCGCAGGATCAGGTTCCGGATGGTGCGTGGCCGGTGAAGGGCCACGGATACCTGGGGCAGACGGTTCGGCGTCCCGTGCGTCGACGGGGTCGACGCGGATGGTCGGTGGTGGCTGTGACGGAACCGCGGCGGCCTCGGCGGGGTGGATGCCGAGTTCGTCGAGTCGTTCCCACAGCGAGGTAAGGGCGGCCTCCGGGTACCGGTAGTAGGCCGATCCCCGGACTCGCCAGAATTTCCATTTCATCCGCTCGAGTACCCGCTGGCGGCGAAGGTCTGCGTCCCATTGTTGTGGGCCGTGGAACTGCTCACCGTCGCATTCGACGGCCAGCCGGTCGTGTTCACCTTCTACAACGAGATCGATGCGGAAGTGACCGACCGGGTACTGGGGGCGTACCCGGTAGCCTCGGCGCAGCAGGTCCCGCAGGACGCGCCTTTCGAAATCGCTCTCGCATTGTTCCTCGAGGGTGGCGGCCTGCGTCCGGGGGTCGTTGACACCGTAGGCATAGGTAAGAAGCTGGCCGCGCACGTCGTCGACGTGCAGCACGCCCGGATCCACGCTGTGGAAGATCCAGAGCTGGTTGCGGGCGCGGCTGGCCGCCACGTTGATCCGCTGCTGGTCGGCCTTTTTCGTGGCGGCGGACCGGTTGTCGTCGGCGACGACGGAGATGAAGATGACGTCCCGCTCGTCGCCCTGGAAGTTGTACGGGTCGCCCACCCGGATCCGCCGTTCCTCGTATTCGTCGCTCCCGAGCGCGGCGAGCAGATTCTGTTCGATCAGGCGGCCCTGCGCGCTCCCGAGCAGAGTGACGACACCGAAGGTCATTGTGTCGTACGCCGGATTGTTATGGCAGTCGAGAATCTGTTGGACCACCGCGAGCGCCTCGGGCTCGTTGACATCCCCGTACTGTCCGCGGGTGCGGACCCCGTCGTGAACGCGGACGGGGCGGACCGGGGGGCCGATCCCGAGGTCGGTGTCCTCCCGCAGGGGAAGGATTCTGCCTGCGTAGAAACGGTTCGAGAACTCGATGATGTCCGGCACGCAGCGGAAGTGTTCGCGTAGCAGCACCACGTCGGGAAACACCCTGGTGGCGGTGTCGTAGAGGCTGGCCTCGACATCGAGGAGGGAGCGCTGCTCGAGGTCGGGGAGATGCGTTTCAATCAGCTGGAACACCCGGGACCGGTCGACGCCGACCGCCGCCGGGCTGATCTGCTTGTCGTCCCCGACGACGACAACCTTGCGACCCAGCGCCAGCACCCCGAGGGAGAGCACGTCGCACTGGCTGGATTCGTCCACGATGACGACGTCGAAGAGATCCGTTCTGCGTGGGTCGAAACTTTGCAGCACACGATGGATCGGCATGATCCAGACGGGGACGGTGCCCATCGCGTCGGGCATCTGCTCGCGCGCGTCCGCCTCCCACCTGCGGGCGAACTTGCCGGTTCCCTTGCCGATCCTCGCCAACGCCTGCAGCCATCCCATCAGCGCGCGACGCTGGTCCTCGCGCAGGTTGGTCTTCATGCCAAGCCGGGCGGACCGGACGGCGACGTCGAGGACGAGCCGGCGGACACCGGCCGTCGTCTCGGCGACCTGGCGCTGGAGTACGGCAACGTCACCGCGTCCGAGCAGGGCGTCCAGCCAGGTCTGGGCCTGGCGCCACCGCCACAGTTCGGGAAGGTCCGACGCCGAGCCGCACACGGCCGCGTTCCCGCCGCTGTCGATGATCTTCACGGTCCACTGGGGAGCGGCAGCGGCGAGCCGTTCGGCGAGTGCGTCACGGCGGTCCAGAGCCGGTCGCAGGTCGGTAAGGCGTCCGATCTCGTCGCACGCCGCCGTCCACGCGGGGAAGTCACGCCGGTCGAGGATGTCGCGCAGCATCCCCCACAAGGGCCCCGGATTCGGCTGCTTACCGCCGCTGCCGAGGTATGTACGCCAGTTGTCGAACCACGCCGTGAGTTGGCGTTCCCTCCCGCGTTTCGCGGCCGCCTCCAGGATCGCGCCCGCGGCGGTCAGCCGCGCGCCCGTCGGCCGGGCGGGCATGCCGGGCAGGACGGCGCGAAGCCGGCCCAGAAGCACCGGTCCGTCGGTGGCCTCCCAGGCAATCGCGTCGCGCAACCGGGCGACGTTGCTCTCCAGGCTCGGTACGAACGCAGGCGAGTCGGGCGACAGCGGCGGCCCACCGACCAGGCCGACCAGGTCGTGGTAACGGCGTCCGGCGGCGGCGACAGTCGTCCGCTCACGGATCTTCGCCCGGACCGTCTCGGCGTCGCCGGCCGTGCGCAGTTCGAGGCCGTCGAGCCGGGTACCGGCGTGAAAGGCGCGCAGATCCCTGCCCCCCACCCGAGGGACGCCCTTGCCGGCGGCGAATCTGTCGGCAAGCTCATCGAGCATCGCTTCCTGGACGCGGGGATCGCCTTCCGCGACGACGACCGTCCTGCCGAAGGTCGCCCGGCGCAACTCCACGATCAGCCGGGTATCAGCGGCGAGCTGGTCGGCCTGCTCCGCCCAGAAACCCGCGAATGCCTCCGACTGCGCGACCTGCGCGCGTACGGTTGCCAGCCATGGCTCCTCGGCTGCGCAGACACGGGCCGCCGCCGCATGGACCTCACGGACGAGACCGGCAAGAGCATCTTCACCCAACGTGTCCATGGCGGTGAAGGAGGCGCCCTGGGCCTCCAGATCGGCAAGCTCGTCGCGTAGCCCGTCGAGTAGCCGATATTGCTCAGTGAGCTGGCCGGCTGACGGCAGACTCTGCCGTGCCGGCAGATCGTGGCGGGCCGCGGTCACGTCCGCCGTGGTGATGGCGGCGAGCCGGATCAGCTCGTCGAGTTCGGCCACCGACAGCGGGGGGCGCTGGTGCTCGGCGAGCCGGTCCGGTATGCGGTCCCGGTCGGTTTCGTGGCTGGCGAGCCAGTCGGCCACCCGCGCGGCCTTTGCCGGCCCGTCGGCGAGGGGAAACTCCGCGGCCTCGCCCGCGAGCAGGTCGACCAGCCGCAGTTCCAGCCGACGTTGCTCGGCGCGAGCGGCGTCGAGGTTCTTGACGAGCGCCGCGACCGTCGCGCGCTCGGTCCGCTCGTCGATACTCGACACCGCATCCATGATCATTTGTGCGGAGGCGCGGAGCTCACCGAGGGCCGCGGAGGTGGAGCCGAGCACCGCGATCGACAGGTCGCGCAGCTCGGGTGGGATCTTGTCTCGAAGGACGGCAAGGGCCTGCTCGTTGTGCGCCGTGACCAGCACACGCCGACCGTGGGCGACGAGATGACTCACAAGATTCGCGATCGTGTGGCTCTTGCCTGTGCCCGGCGGGCCCTGCACCGTCACCCCGCGGGCCCGTTCCAGCTGGATGGCGATGCGTTCCTGCTCGTCGTTGGTCGGCAGCGGCATCAGCAGCCGCTGCCCGAGCAGACCGGCGCCGTCATCGGGTGTCGCGGTTGCGGTCGGGTCACCGGCCGAGACCCGGCTGTCGCCGTCGTTACCCACGACTGCGGCAAGCGCTTCCGGCAACATGTCACGCTCGGTGAGAACCTGCCGCAGTTCCGCGTAAAACCGCTGGTAGAGCGCGGGACGAGGCCGGACGAACACCACCCAGGTGTCCACCAGCACAGGCGCAGCCGCCGGCGGCGGGACGTGATCGTCGAACGGGCTCCGCGGGCCGGACAGAACCCGGGCGTCGAGGCCCAGAGGGGCGACGACCTGCTGATACACCTCGGTCAGCCCGTCCTCGCTCCACGGGTCCGGCGGGCTCGCGCGGACGGCATCGCGCAACGTGGTCAGCTCGTCGAGCGCGGCGATCCCCAACCCGTGCAACGGGTCGGTCTCGATGCCGGGATACCCGTCCGGTACCACGCTCAGGTCTCCGCTGTCGGGATCCATCTCAATCGTCAGGCGGGTGATGAGCAGAGGATGATCAATCGGTTGCCCGTCGGGAGCCCAGGACAAAATGCCATGCCCCCATACCAGTTCATGCGTGGCATTGTCCCGCGCAAGCCGAAGCCGCAGGTCGTACAGCCTTTGATAGAGCAGCCGGGCGGAGCGCGCGGGACGGGCCGTATTCGCCCACGGCTCCCACTGCCCGGCGATCCAGGTGGAAAGCTCGGCCCGCAGGTGCTGCGGATCCTCGCCGTCACGCGCGCAGGTCTCCTCGAAATCCGCTGGCAGCGCCGGCGGGTCGGGCAGGTCGACCGTGGCATCCACCAGGTGGTTCGCCAGACGAGCCGGTAACGCCGGCGGTGGCGGCTCCGCCACCTTTCTCACCCGCAGCCAAGCCGACCGGAGCGCGCTCGTACCCAGGACCACCGCCGTATGCGTCGGAATATCATGCGGTCGGATCAGCGGCGAGTCGTATTCCGCCAGCCGCCGTTTCGGTTTCGCGGACAACTCCAGCGCGAGCGCGGCCAAGTAATCCAAAAGGTGCAGCGACCGCGCCTTCACCTTTTCGTCGTGCCCGACCACCGTGTCTCCCCACGCGCGTTCACCCGTCACGGACAGGACGTTTCTACCGGACAGGTCCGACAACGTCCGATACGCCCGGCCCACGAAGAGCGGGCCCGCGCCGCACGGATCGCCCGAGCAGGTCGTCGCCGACCACGCGTATGGAGCAGACTACGGCCGGTCTCGTCCGGGGAGGAACCGAATCGGCCCGGCCGACCGGAACCGGCCGTGACGTGAGCGGGCTGCCGCCCACCGCGTCTCCTTGGCGCCGCTGTGTCCCGGCTATGGCCGCATCATCGAGCACACCGGTTCTTCTCCCGCGCCGTCCGCTCCCCCGAGCGGGGCCGCTTACTTGTCAGCCTGGTCAGACTGTCTGTGTTTTCATCGTCACACTCTGAGCAACGACGCCGTCGAGCCAGGCCCGGGGCTGAAGCCGGGCTGAATGTCGCTTGGCGTCCACAGAGGTATCTGTACCGGCGTGGTGGAGCCACGTTCGACCAACAGAGCGCGGCCGGATGGCCAACCGCCCCTGGTTGAACGGGGCAGTCTGACGTCGAAGATCTCACCGTCCACATACGACGACGGGTTGAGCAGAAGACCGTGCTTGTCGCGCCTGAGTGTGGCGAGCCAGCCCCGGTAGCGCTGGACCGCCAGATCCTCGGTGGTGCCGGCAGCGATCACCAGGTTGCCGTCGTCGCGGGCACCACGGATTATCCGTTCGAGAGCATCGGCGGCGAGGCCGTCGGCGAGCAGTTCGGCGTCGTCAATGACAACTGCCACCGGGCCGGATACGTCGACGATCGCGTCGTCGAGTTCCATGCCGAGCTCCGTGTCACGAAGGACCCGCACCACCCCAGGCAGGCCGGCGAGGCCGGACCGCTGGATGCAGCCGTGGTCACCACGCGCGGGTACCCACGGCCAGGACAGGCACGGCTGCGGGTTCAATAGGGTGCGTGACGGTGGTCGGATGGACAGCGCTGGGAATCGTCCTGTCGGTGTGCGCGGTAGCGCTCTACGACCTTGTACAGCGCCAGCACTCAATCCTGCGAACCTTCCCGGTCGTCGGGCACCTGCGCTTCCTGCTGGAGGACGTCGGCCCGGAGTTGCGCCAGTACATCGTGACCAGCAACGACGAGGAGCGGCCGTTCAGCCGCGACCAGCGCCGCTGGGTGTACGCCACGGCAAAGCAGGTCAACGCCAGCTTCGGCTTCGGCACGGACAACGACCTGGAACAGTCGGCGAACTATCTCATCATCAAACCAGCGGTTTTCCCGCTGCCGGCACCCGCGCCCGACGACGACCGGCTGGAATGCCGCAAGGTGCTCGGCGCGGCGCGCGGCCGGACGCGCGCGTTCCGGCCGCCGTCGGTCGTGAACGTGTCGGGCATGAGCTTCGGTGCGCTGAGCGCATCGGCGATCGTCGCCCTCAACGAGGGGTCCGCCACCTCCGGATGTCTGCACAACACCGGCGAAGGAGGAGTGTCCGAACACCATCTGCACGGCGGTGACCTGGTCTTCCAGATCGGCACGGGTTACTTCGGCTGTCGTGCCCCCGATGGCCGGTTCAGTCTCGAGCGCCTCGTGGAACTCGTCGAACGGCATCCGATCCGCGCACTGGAGATCAAACTCAGCCAGGGAGCGAAACCCGGTATCGGCGGTGTCCTGCCCGCGGCGAAGGTCACTCCCGAGATCGCCCGTATCCGGGGGGTACGGGCCGGGGAGACCTGCATCAGTCCTTCCACCCATTCGGCGTTCAGTGACGTGGACAGCATGCTCGACACCGTCGAGGAGATCGCCGCGGCGACCGGGTTACCGGTCGGGATCAAATCGGCCGTGGGCGAGCTGGGCTTCTGGGAGGAACTGGCCGACCAGATGGTGGTCACCGGCCGTGGGGTCGACTTCGTCACCATCGACGGGGGCGAGGGCGGCACCGGCGCGGCACCGCTCGCCTTCAGCGACCATGTCGCGCTCCCGTTCAAACTCGGCTTCAGCCGGGTCCACGGAATCTTCACCGACGCCGGGCTCGACGAGCGGATCGTCTTCGTCGGCTCGGCCAAACTCGGCTTCCCCGAAAGCGCGCTGCTGGCCATGGCCATGGGCTGTGATCTGATCAATGTCGGTCGGGAGGCGATGCTGGCCCTGGGCTGCATCCAGGCGCAGCGCTGCCACACCGGCCGCTGCCCCACCGGGGTGGCCACCCAGTCCCGCTGGCTGGCGCGCGGGCTCGACCCCCACGACAAGGCGGCCCGGGTCGCCAACTACGTCAGTGGACTGCGGCACGAACTGCTGCGGCTCGCGCACGCCTGCGCGGTCAGCCATCCGGCCCTGGTCACTCTCGGCTCCTTCGAGATCCTCGACGGGCACTTCGGTTCCCGGCCCGCCAGCGAGGTCTTCAGCACCCCCGGAGCCGGCAACGCGGAAAAGCGAAGCGGCTGATGCGCCGATCACATAACCTGTTCGCCGCGGGACACAGCGCACCACAGCCGGGCGGGGAATCGTAGAGACGTTTGGTCGGCACCGGCGTGGTCCCACCTCAGTCGTCCACCAGGATGGCCTGGTGCAGCTCGCGCACGGCACGGCTCGGCTCCAGCCCCAGTTCGGCGACGATGGTGTGCCGTGCGTGCTGGTAGACCTGCAGTGCGGCGGCCCGCCGGCCGCTTCGGTGCAGGGCCAGCATGAGCTGGCGGTAGAACACCTCGTGCAGCGGATACTCGGCGACCAAATTCCGCAGGAACCCTACCAGCTCACGGTGCCGACCGAGCCGGAAGTCGCATTCGACCAGCTTCTCGCAACACTCCAGCCGCAGTTCGTCGAGCCAGGCGACAAAGCCGTCGACGATCTCGCCGCCGCGCTGGTCCTCCAGTATCCGGCCGCGCCACAGGTCCAGGCCATGGGTCAACGCCGTGGAAGCCACCTCGTAGTCACCCGCCCGGAATGCCCCGCGCCCCTCATCGAGCAGACGCAGAAACTCCGGCAGATCCAGTTCGTCCGGGCCGATCCGCATGAGATAGCCCGGCGAACGGGTCACCAGATCGGCGCAGTCCCTACCATTGGCGGCGAGAAACTTGCGCAGCTGCGAGACATAGACGTGCAGTCCGGCGACGGCCCGGCGCGGTGGCGAGTAACCCCACAGCTCAGCGACGAGCTGTTCGGTCGACACCACCTCGTTCGCCCTTATGAGGAAAACCGCGAGAAGGGTCGCCACCTTCCGCGCGTTGATCGACGCCACCCGGCCGTTCTCAGTTATCCGCAACGGGCCCAGCAGCTGAAACATGGGATCAGACCTCCGCGGAGCCGCTACCGCCGCAGGCCGTGGCCAACGCGGCCACCGCGGGTACGACGGCCACGAGAACGCCCTTTCTCCGGAAGGGCCGGCCGGGGAAGGATTTTGAGGTAAGCACCGTGTTCCATTCGTGAGAGTGCGGAAGGCGGGCATGACGGAACGCGGGACCGGCTGTGCGGCGACACCGGACTCCGGGCAGGCTGACGCCATCGCCGGGCATCGTGACGGAAATCCCGTGTGTTGTTCCACGGGACGACGGAAAGAACCACCAGATCCGGGTCAGGTGACAACAATCCGCGCCCGTTCACCGTGCGGTGGAACGGACCCGGGACGCGGTGGTCCGATGGTGAAAGTGGCCGGATTATCCATCGACGCCGGAAGACCGACTCAGGGCGAGGGGAGCCGCGCCGCCGGACAGGATGCGCTCACCACCATGCCGAAGTCGACGTGGCGACGCCGGAACAGATGCGTCGCCTGCGGCTCCGGCGCAGCATCCGAATGACCGGTATCGTCCCGGTGGGAACGGGCCGTGACGCCGCACTTCATTCGCCGCGTCCTCCCCCACCAGTCCGGTGTGTTAACGTTGGCACCGTACCGGTGTGATGCTCCGTTTTGCAAGACCCGGGTGGGTCAGGAAGCTATGACACCGGATGACCGGAGCCCGGCGGCGATGACCGACATCAGCGTGTCCAGCTGGCCGGCGCGTTCCCGCGCCTGTTCCCGGACCCAGGCGACCGCGCTGACGAGGGAGATCACTTCGTCGATCCCGATGTCCGCGCGGATCTCGCCGGCCTGCTGGGCCCGGGCGAGCAGCGCCGCGGCGGCGTCGTCCACGCCCTGACAGGAGCGATGCAGCGCGGACTGCTCGTCGTGGGCCCCGCTGAGCAGCGCGGCAGCGACACCGCGGTAGGTCGCCACGTGCTCCACCAGGTCGGACAGCCAGGTGACCAGGGCAGCGCCCGGAGCGTCCGCTTCGAGCAGACGGTCCGCCTCCACGCAGAGGGCGGCGGTACGGTCGTGCACCAAGGCCTCCAGCAGCGCCTCCCGGCTGGCGAAGTGCCGGAACAACGTGCCGATGCCGACACCCGCGCGCCGGGCTACCTCGTTGAGGGAGATCTCGTCGTCCTGGCTGGTCATGGCGTCCCTGGCCACGGCGAGGATCCGCTCCCGGTTACGCCGGGCGTGGGAGCGCATCGGTCGTCCGGTGGCCTCCGCCAGGTCACTCATGCGTACCGCCACCCATGCGAAACCTCCCCTGGTTCGACCGCATCCCTGATGAGCCTATGGAGTCCGGCCGGGAGGCGGCTGCGCGCCCGGGGACGAAGAGCTCCACAGGCTGATCGCCGACCAGCAGTCCCACGTCACCAGAGCGACTGCACGACGCCACCGTCCGCCGCCGCTGGGAAGCCATCCACAAGGTCGACATCCACGGCCGGCGGGTCGTCCTCGACCTCGACGGCCCGCCTGCCGAAGCCGCCTGGGCCAAACAGCGGCCCGGCCGAGTCACCCAGGCGTTGCCCAACGGCTTCTGCGGCCTGCCCGTCCAAAAACCTGCCCACCACACAAACCAGCAGGTCACAGCCTTGATCTTCTGATCGGCTCCAGATAACCAACGAACGGTTGAACAAGGAGATCCGCCGGCTCACCGACGTGATCGATATCTTCCCTGACTGCGGCGTTACTATACGCCTCGTCGACGCCGTTCTCGCGGAACAGCACGACGAGTGGATCGAAACCCACCTCTACATCGGCCTGGAAATCCTCGCCAAAGCCAACTCGGCACAGGAATCCCACGACACGCCCGAGATCAGCGGGACACCAGAAGCCCTGACCGCATAACCTGACCGAGGATCACGCGGAATCACCCTCCGTATACTACGTCGTCGGACGTGACCGCGCGGGGCTACCGGCTGGGTTCGGGAAGTCGTTCGAGAACCACGGGCGAAACGCCGGACAGCGCGAGCTCCCCGGCCGGCATCAGCCCGGTCGGGCGAGCGGGCGCCGACTACGACACCCTGGGCGCGCATGCGTTCTCCCATCACTGGAATGTCAGTCCTGCCAATTCCGGGGCCGGCGGCTGACGCGGTCCTTACTCAACGCTGAAGCCCGATCGCGCACGCGTCCACACGCCAACGTGGTTCTAAAGCGGTTGTTAAGAGAAGGGCGGATCCGGCGCGGGCGTCATTGCCTGCCTCGCCGCCGCACCTTTAACTGTCTGCGGAGTCCTTCCCACACGCCTTTCCGCAGGATCTATGATCACATCACCATGGAGGCCACGTTGTCGACCCATCTGGCCGAAGCGCCCCTGTCCCCGGAACGCCGAAGCTGTCCGTACCGCCTGCCGGACTCCTACAAGACGATCGGTACGCGGGGACCGGTCAACCAGGTCACCCGGTGGGACGGCCGCCGGGTCTGGCTGCTCTACCGGCTGGTCGAACGCCCCCTGGTGCGCCAGTGGAGCAGCCCCCGATTGCCGCGACCCGGCCAACCATCACCAAACCGGCAGAATCCCGGCGTGGCTGTCACGGTGGCGGTGCAGTGAATCATGTCCGCATCGCCTTCGGAACCCGGTCTTCCCACCATCGACCCGGAGCTGGCCGACGTGGCCGGTGCCTTGCTCAGCCACGAAAAACACGTCTTTGCCCTCCTCCACGGCGAGGCTCAGCGCGCACTCGCAGCCGAAGTCGCTACGGCAGAACTGCCGCCGGTGCACAGCATGGACCTGTTGGCTCCGGGGGAGCCGCAGGTGCCAGTCCGTCTGTGGCGGCCCGTCGCGAAGGCCGCCCCGGTGCCGGTGCTCGTGTGGATTCACGGCGGCGGGTTCACCACGGGCGACGCGGCCGCGCTGGACCCGTTCTGCGCCGAAGTCGCGTCCCGGTTGGACATCGCGGTCGCCAACATCGAATATCGGCTCGCGCCGGCAACGCCCTACCCCGGCCCGGTGGAAGACTGCTACGCGGCGCTGCGTCACGTCTACCGATCGGCCCGGGAACTGGGCCTGGACCCCGAGCGCATAGCTATCGGCGGCGCGAGCTCGGGCGGCGCGCTCGCGGCCGGAACGGCGTTGCTGGTGCGGGACAAAGCAGAGGTTCCGCTGGTGTTCCAGCTGCTGGACGTGCCGATGCTGGATGACCGGCTGGCCACGCACTCGGCGATGACATACACGAACACTCCCGGGTTCAACCGGGCAGGCGCCGCTTCGGCGTGGGCCGCCTACCTGGGGCCGGCCCGGCGGCCTGGCGGTGACGACGTGCCGCCCTACGCCGCACCCGCTCGGGCCGAGGAGCTGCGCGGGCTGCCGCCGACGTATCTCACCACGATGGAACTGGATCCGCTGCGGGACGAAGGCATTCACTACGCTCTGCGGTTGCTGGCCGCAGGGGTGAGTGTGGAACTGCACTCCTTTCCCGGCGTTTTTCACGGTGCCGAGACCTTCGCGCCGTTCGCTGCGGTGTCCCGGCGCGCGGCGGAAGAACGGCTGCGTGCGCTGGCCCGTGCGCTGTCGGTCGAAACAGACGACCGGGTGGTGTTGGGCGCCGCCATCTCCCGGATCCCGCAGGACTCGATACCACAGTTTTCGGACGACACCGGAGGACCCGCATGACCGCTGCTCGGAAATGCCCCGCCTTGCCCCTGGAGCCGGCCGTCGACGCGCCGCGGACTGAGTCCGTCTACACCTGTCGAAAGCCGGAATCGAGGGACTTGCCAGAGCGCTGGCCGTGGACTGGGCGGCCGTACGGCCTCGGCTGAGCCGTCCTGACACCAGCGAAGGGAAAACCGATGACACGCATCTCGGCCGAGCCGGTGGAGAGCACACTAGCCGAGTTGCTTGCCGACAGAGGCGCGCTAAGCCGCCTGCCGCTGGCGGAACCGGACCCGCTTCCCGGCACCGAGGCACTGGACATGCAAAACCTGGAAGCACACGATCCGGTGTCGGGACTGCGGGTGCCGGTCCGCCGCTATGCGCCCCGCAACCGGACGTCCGCGTTGCCGGCGGTGCTCTACATCCATGGCGGCGGCTGGGTGATCGGCAGCATTGACATGGTGCATTTCCTGGTCGCGCCGCTGGCCGTCAAGCTGAACGCGATCGTGATTTCGGTGGGTTACCGGCTTGCGCCCGAGCATCCGTTCCCCGCCGCGTTCGACGACTGCCTCGCCGTCCTGCGCTGGATGGCCGCCGAATCGGCCGAACTCGGCATTGATCCCGCTCGGATCGCGCTGAGCGGAGTAAGCGCGGGCGGGACGCTGGCCACCGGGGTGGCTCTCGCGGCACGTGACCACGGCGGCCCCGCGATCCGCCTGCTGCACATGGTCACACCTTCGCTGGACGATCAGGCCGACACCGCATCGATGCGCAGGCAGTGGGAGCCGGAGTACCTCAGTTCACGGCTGGCACGGGAATGCTGGGACGCCTATCTGCGTGATGTCGCGGGCAACGTGCCGGCGGTCGCCGCTCCGGCCCGGGCGGATGACCTCGCAGGCCTGCCGCCCACCTTCATCGCGGTCGCTGAGCTCGACGCGGTCCGCGATGAAGCCCTGCAGTTCGCTTTCCGCCTGATCCAGGCCGGCGTTCCGGTTGAGCTGCATCACTTTCCAGGCGTCACGCACGGCCTTGCCGGCGACGTTGGGCCGGGACTACGTCAGCGGATCACCGAAACAGTACCGGCCGCCCTCAGGGAAGCACTCTTCCAAACCTGATCCGCACAAGAGGACACCATGACCGCCGCACTGTCCGAAAAACCGCGCACGCTGCCGGGCCGGTCGTTCGTTTCAGCCGGCCGCGTCGGCGGTCGCCGGGGCCTTACTCCGGCTGGGACCGAACCAAACCCCCAGTGACACCAGGATGCCGATGACCGCCGGCGCGGTGAGCCAGGTGAAGACCCGGGCGAAGTGGTCCACCTCGCTGCCGGCGCCCTGGGTGAACGGCAGCAGGAACACGGCGATGCCGATCAGGCCGCCGACGGTGATGGCCACCTGCACGATCCCGGCGGTGACACCGGTGTCCTGCGGGTCGGCGCTGGAGAGGATGACGACGTTGAACGGGACGATGGCCAGGCCGACGCCGAGGCCGATGATGATAATCTGTGGCAGCACGGCGGAGGCGTAGCCGGCACCGTCGTCCACCCGGCTGAGCCAGGCCACGCCGACCGCGACCACCGCGAGCCCCGCCACACCCCGGGCTTTGAGGCTGATCGAGCTGGCCCACTTGGTGATTATCGAGGCGCTGAGCAGGATCGAGATGGCGAAGGGCAGCAGCGCGAGGCCGGTTCGCACCGGGCTCAGATCGAGCACGGCATGCAGGTACTGGGCCAGGAAGAACAGGAAACTGCCCAGCACCGCGGCCAGCAGCGTGAGGTTGAGAAAGCCGCCGAGCCGGTCCCGGTGGGCGAAGATCCGGCCCGGCAGCAGCGGCTCGGGGGAGCGGGAGTCCACCACCGGCAGGAGCGCGAACAGCACGACGGCGGCCACCAGCGGGGCGATCGTCCCCGCATCCTGCCAGCCCGTGTCGGCCGCGTGGACCAGGCCGTACACACCGGCGGTCAGTGCCCCGGTCGCCAGGGCCGCGCTGGGGATGCCCAGCGAACGCTGGCTGCGGACAGCGTCTCGGGTTCCGAGTACGCGTAGGGCGACGACAAAGATCAACGCGGCTATCGGGACGTTCACCAGGATGCTCCATCGCCAGTTGCCGGCCGAGGTCAGCAGCCCGCCGAACACCATGCCGGAGGCCGAGCCGAGCGCGGTGACGGTGGAGTAGAGGCCGAACGCCCGCTGTCTGCGCTCCCCCTCGGACAGGACGGTCAGCAGCGCCAGCGCGCTGGGGCCGGCCAGCGCCGCCCCGGCTCCTTGCAGCACCCGGCCGACGAGCAGCACCGCGACGTCCTGCGCGAGACCGGCGACCAGCGAGGCGACGGCCACCAGGCCGATGCCGAAGAGGAACACCCGGCGGTAGCCGAACACGTCGCCGAGCCGTCCGGTGACGAGGAGCAGCGCGCCGAAGGCAAGATAGAACCCGTTGAGGATCCAGGCGCCGGTGGTGATGCTGGCGTCGAAGCGGGCCTGGATCTGCGGCAGCGCCACGTTCACGATCGTGCCGTCCAGTTGCAGCAGGTACTCGGCACCGACGATCGCGGCGAGCACGAGCCCCCACGCCCTGGGCGGACCGCCGCCCGTCGTGGTCGTGCTGGAACCGGTTTCGGTGCTCACGATGCCTCCTGGAGCAGACGGGGATTATTTTGAGGATGGCTCACCTTAGGAGTTCGGCCCCGATAATATGAGCTATCCTCGACTTGTCAAGGTGGAGGTCTCCGATGAAGGAACAGCCCGCTGTCGCCGGCAGGGCACGCCGGGCGGACGCCCGGCGCAACCACGACGCGATCCTGCGGACGGCGCGCGAGGCCTTCTAGGCCAGGGGCTCCGCGGCGCCCCTGGAAGAGATCGCCGCCCGGGCGGGTCGCCATCGGCACCCTGTACAGGCATTTCCCCACCCGGGAGTCGTTGATCGAGGCCGCGACCAGGGACGGTCTCGCCGCTCTGATCACGTTCGCCGACGAAGCAGCCGTGACCGACAAGCCACTGTCCGCCCTGCGGGACCGGACGGGGCGCAGGCGGTGCGGTACTGCAGCACGTTCCGTGGGCTGATGGGGCTCCTGACGCGCGGCCGGCACGGCAAGGGCACCCTGTCCGGCTCGTGCACCGACATGTAC
>NZ_CAAAFR010000072.1:0-21732 GCF_900634745.1 Protofrankia symbiont of Coriaria ruscifolia | reverse complement strand
CACCCTGTCCGGCTCGTGCACCGACATGTACCGGTGCGGTGCCGGCCTGCTGCACTCGGCGCAGGCCGCCGGGCGGGTACGGCCGGACTTCACCGCCGAGGATCTGTTCGACGTCATCAGCGCCGCGTCCTGGGTGCGGGAACGCTCGCCCGCCGGCCGGGACGGCAGCACCCGGATGCTGGCTCTGTTGCTGGACGCGGTCGTCACGGACAGTTCCTGATGAACCACCCCGTATGATCATGTTTCGATCCAAGGTTCGCTTTAGAGCCCTACTGTCACAATCCATTCCGTCCGAGCCTCTTGGCTGGTGGAAGCGTGAGGGAGCGCGATTGTGTCGGTGGGGCCGCATGGGCATACGGCTGAGAACAGCGCCCGGGAACCGCGTCTTGGCGCACAGCCGGTGACCACCGGTCACCACCGGGGAGCATGACCGGTGACCCGGCACGGATCCGCCGCGCTCTCCCGCGTCGGGAGCCGTCCCGACGCCACCCGCGCGGTCGGACGCGGGCATCCGGTCGGATGTTGTCGGCGACATTGAGATGTCGTCGGCGACATCGAGCGGATGCCGGCGGCACGGAGCGGGTCATCGCGCGGCCCGGTGAACTCCTGACGGCCGGCGGCACGGGCCGGGCGCGGCCGAGCTAAGACTCGTTCCCGCCCCTCCCGAGGACCACGGGAATCCGCGCCGGCGGCCCACGCCCACCGCGTCGAACTCCGCCCGGCACCGGCCGGACCGTACACACGAAACCATCCGGACCACCCGGACCGTCCGACGGCATTTCCAGGCACAGCATTCCCAGGCACAGCGCTCTCCGCGAACGCATTCTTCGAAAATATCTCCACATATTTTATCGACGAAACGGAGTTCTCATGTATTCTCGCAGGAATTTTCTCACCCTGTCGGTGGGCTCACTGGCCGCGTTCGGCCTGGGCTCGAGCCTGGTGGCCTGCGCGGACGACTCCTCGCCGGGCGATGGCGGCGGGACGCCGAAGAGCGGCGGCAGCATCACCTTCGCCACCACCGCCGAGCCCGACAGCTGGGACCTGCACGTCTCGGTCTCCACCCTGTCCGCGTTGACGCTGCGCGCCGTGTACGACTCGCTGGTGTACCAGAAGGCGGACGGCACCTTCGAACCGTGGCTGGCGAAATCCTGGGAGATCTCCGACGACGGCCTGCGGTACTCGTTCGTGCTGCGCGACGACGTCACCTTCCATGACGGGACCGCGTTCAACGCCCAGGCGGTGAAGGTCAACTTCGACCACATCGTGGATCCGGCGACGAAGTCCAGGAACTCCAAGACCCTGCTCGGCCCCTACGACCGGACCGAGGTCACCGGCGACTTCACCGTGGTCGTGCACCTGAGGTCACCCTATTCGCCGCTGCTCGGCGCGTTGAGCAGCACGTATCTGAGCTTCCACTCGCCCGCCGTGCTGCGCGCCAATCCCGCCGACATCGCCTCGGGCGGCAAGTTCCTGGTGGGAACCGGGCCGTTCGTGTCCTCGTCGCTCACCCCGGGACAGAACGCCGTGTTCACCCGCCGCCCGGGCTACCGCTGGGCGCCGGCGTCGGCGGCGCATCCTGGGGAGGCCTACCTCGACCAGTACGTCATACAGTTCCTCGCCGACGACGCCGCCCGGGTCGGCGCGCTGACCTCGGGGCAGCTCGACGTGGCCGACCAGATCCCTGCCACCAGGCTCGCGCAGCTGCGCGGCCAGCCGAACATCAAGCTGGTCAGCCGTGAGACCGTCGGATCGCCGTTCACCTATTCGCTGAACACCACCAAGGCCCCGTTCACCGAACGGGACGTGCGTATCGCGTTCCAGTCCGCCGTCGACACCGAGGCGATCACGCAGGGCCTCTTCCAGGGCACCTACACCAGCGGCCGGTCCGTCCTGACCTCCTCCACCCCGGGTTACGACAAGTCGGTGGAGCAGATCTGGGGCTACGACAAGAACCGTGCGATCAGCACGCTGGAGAAGGCCGGCTTCACCACTACCGACAGCGAGGGCTACCGGACCCGTGACGGGCAACGGCTGAGCGTAACGCTGGCCTTTGCCGCCTCCTTCACTACCGAGGAGCAGCGGAACTACCACACAGCGTTGAAGGACGCGGTCAAGCAGGTCGGTTTCGAGGTCGTCCTGCGCCCGCTGGACACTCCGTCGATCGTACAAACGTTTGCCTCGGGCGACTACCACCTGGGGTCTGGCGCGCCGTCGGCGATCGACGGCTCGATACTGCGCACGCTGTTCTACTCCAGCCAGTTGCCGGGCGTCGGCGGGGCGAACGCTGCCAGGGTCAACGACCCGGAGATCGACGGCTGGTTGGACGAGGCGCTGCGCACGCGCGACGTGGCGGGCCAGAACGCGCTGTACGGCAAGGTGCAGCGCAAGGCCCTCACCGAGGCCTACGTCCTGCCGACCTTCGTGTCGAAGCGCACCTACGGTGTGCAGCAGCGGGTGCAGGGTTTCGAACTGGGCGCCGGGAACCTGCCGGTGCTACCGGACGTCTGGGTGGGCTAGGCCACCGGCCGGCCCGGCTCAAGGATCGCTTTAGAACCGGATGTCAGCATCCGTGCGGTACCCGCGGCGTGTCCCGCGAGAAACGGAGGAGCGAATGTCGTCAGATCTGGGTGGACGCGAACTGCACCTCAGCGTTCACCCGGTGGCAGCCGGGCACCATCCGGGGGCGTGGCGATGGCCGGGCGCGGATCCGCTGGCGTTCTCCCGCATCGAGGGCTACCTCGAGGTGGCGCAGGTGGCCGAGCGTGGGCGGCTCGACTCCATCTTCCTGGCGGACGTCCCGGGCCTGCACGCCGACATCGATGACTATCCGCAGCTCAACGGCCTCGAGCCGACACTGATCCTGACCGCGATGGCAGTGGTCACCGAACGGATCGGACTGGTCGGCACCGCCTCGACCACGTTCAACGAGCCGTTCAACATCGCCCGCCGGTTCCGGGCGCTGGACCTGATCAGCCATGGCCGGGCCGGCTGGAACGCGGTGACCACCTCGGGCCCCCGCGTCGCCGGCAACTTCGTCGCGAACGAGCCGAGCAGCCGCGCCCGCTACGCCAAGGCCAAGGAGTTCGTCGCGATCGTGCTCGACCTGTGGCGCAGCTGGGCTCCGGACGCGCTGGCCGCCGACGTGGCATCCGGGCTCTACGCCGACATGTCGAGGATCCGGCCGATCGACCACCACGGTGAGTTCTTCAGCGTGCGGGGGCCTCTGAGCCTCCCGCCGTCCGAGCAGGGCTACCCGGTGCTGTACCACGCGGGCGTCTCCGACGACGTGCGCACGCTGACCGCGCGCACCGGCGAGGCGATGTTCACGGCCGTGGTCGACATCGACACGGCCCGCGCCGAGCTGGACGTCGTCCGGTCCCGGGCGGTGGCCTTCGGCCGCCCGGCGGACGCGGTGCGCTTCCTGCCCGGGCTGGTCACCTCGGTCGGCGGCACCGAGCGGGAGGCTCTCGAACGACGCCAGGCCCTCGACGAGCTGTCCGGCACCCGCGGCGCGGTGCGCGGGCTGGCCGCGCAGCTCGCGCTGAACCCCGACGACCTGGAGCTGGACCGGCCGGTGCCACCCGCCCTGCGGGGCAGGCTGCACGCCGTCCACGGCCATGCCCGCCCGGCCGCACGCCGCGCCCTGGAAGGGCAGACGGTACGGGACATCATCCGGCGTGGCGGCGGTGGCGGCCACGTCGTGGCCGTGGGTGACCCCGAGCAGGTCGCCGACCTGATCCAGACCTGGTTCACCGCCGGCGTCGTGGACGGGTTCACCCTCATGCCGGACGTCACCTTCGACGGGCTGCCGGCCTTCGTGGATCACGTCGTGCCGGTCCTGCGCCGCCGCGGCCTGTTCCGCTCGGAGTACCGGGGAAGGACGCTGCGCGAGCACTACGGGCTGCCGATCCCGGATGTCGCCACCCGCCGGCCGCTGGCGAAGGCGTTGTGATGGTCGCCCTCTCCATCGTCGACCAAGGCCCGGTCTCCGCGCAGACCAGCCCTGCGCAGACCATCGGCCACTCGGTCGAGCTCGCCCGGCTGGCCGAGGAGATCGGCTACACCAGGTTCTGGGTGGCCGAGCACCACGGGGTACGCAACATGGCCTTCGCCGCCCCGGAGATCCTCATCGGTCACATCGCGGACCGCACCAGCCGGCTGCGGGTGGGCTCCGGCGGCATCATGCTGCCCAACCACACGCCGTTGCACGTCGCGGAGCAGTTCCGGACCCTCGAGGCGCTGCACCCGGGTCGGATCGACCTGGGCCTGGGCCGCTCCACCGGCACCGGTGACGATCCCACCCGCGACGCGCTGCTGCGCTTCCCCGACGCGCTCGACAGGTTCGGCGAGCATCTGCGGCAGCTGCTCGGCGTCGGCGGCCGGGTGCCGCTGGACCCGGACGACCCGTACCGGGAGCTCATCGCGTCACCGGCCGGTGTGCCGTTGCCGGCGGTGTTCCTGCTCGGTTCCAGCGTCAGCAGCGCCGAGCTGGCGGCACGCGCCGGGCTCAGTTACGCCTTCCTCTGCGTCAACCAGGATCCGGAGGTGGCCGCCCGCGCGCTGCGCCGCTATCGCGCGTTGTTCGCCCCGGCCGAGGATGGCGACCGGCCGCTGGCACTCCTGGCCACCCGGATCTGGGTCGGGGAGAACGACGAGCACGGGGAGGCGCTGGCCTCGCCCGAACGGCTCGCCGTGCTCGACTACCTCACCGGCGACCCGCGTCCGCTCGAGCCCGTCGAGCGGGCGCTGGCCCGCCGTCTCACCGATGCCCAGCTCGCCGCCCGCGACAAGCTGGACTTCCGCGGGGACGTGGTCGGCGGCGTCGACCGGGTCGCCAGCCGGCTCGCCGAACTCGTCGAGGCGAGCGGGGCGGACGAGGTGATGGCCATCTCCAACATCCACAGCCCGGAGGACCGCCGGGACTCCTTCCGGCGGCTGGCCGTGGCCGCCGGGCTGTGTCCGGTGCCGGTGGGCCACTGAGCGAGCGAACCGGCGGGCCGGTGAGCGCAGCCCCACCGGCCAGGGCCAGGACCACGGCGTGACGGGCGTACCGTCCCAGCCGGGCAAAAAATCTGATCAAGAAAATCGGAGCTCTCATCCATGTGCACCCGCAGGAACTCTCCTGCCCTCTCAACGGTCTCCCCGGCCGCCGGCCCGGTGACGGCGGGCCTTACGACCCGCGCCACGACCCGCACCACCGTCCCGGCGCGGCGCCTGCCCGTCCGCCGGGAAATCCGGGTGAGCTGACAGGTGTACAGCTCGTTGCCCCGGTTCCTGCTACGCCGGGTCCTCACCGGGGTCGTGGTGCTGTGGGGCGCGGTGACGGTGACCTTCTTCGCGGTGAGCGCGGCCGGCGGCGATCAGGTGGACGCGATCCTCGGCCCGCAGGCGGCGAACCTCCCGGGCCTGCGCGCGCAGGTCGCCGCGGAGTACGGGCTCGACCACCCGCTGCCGATGCAGTACCTCGATCGCCTGGCGTCGCTGGCCACCGGCGACTTCGGCCGCTCCTACCAGCGCAACGAGCCGGTGACCAGGCTGCTTGCCAGCCAGATCCTGCCGACCCTGGAGCTGGCGCTGAGCGCGGCCGTGATCGGCCTACTGCTCGCGCTCGTCGCGACCGTCATCACGTCGGGCCGGGGCCGGATCGTACGGACGGGCACGTCGGTGTTTGAGGTGCTCGCGGTGGCGATCCCGCCGTTCTGGCTCGGCATCCTACTGCTGTCGATCTTCTCGTTCAACCTGCGCTGGTTCCCCGCCTTTGGTTCCCACGGCGTGTCCGGCCTGGTACTGCCCACGCTGGCGCTGGCGATCCCGATCTCCGGTGTCCTCGCGCAGGTGATGCGCCAGGAGCTCGAGCTGGTCGAGGGCAGGCCGTTCGTGCTCAGCGCCCGCGCCCGCGGCCAGAGCCGGCTCGGCCTGCTGCTGCGGCACACCCTGCGGCACGCGCTGCTGCCGGCCACGACGATGTCCGCCTGGGTGCTCGGCACGCTCGTCGGCGGCGCCGTGCTGGTGGAGAAGGTCTTCTCCCGGCCCGGTCTCGGCACTGTGCTGGTGAACGCCGTGCAGCACCGTGACACGCCGGTGGTGTCGGCCGTGGTGATCATGGCCGCGCTCATCTTCGTCGTGGCCAACACCCTGGCCGACACGCTCTACCCGGTGATCGACGCGCGGCTGCGGGAAGCGAGCCGGGCATGAGCGCTACGACAGCGGCCTTCGACGCGGCCCGGCCCCGGTGGCGGGCCACCCGTGGCTCGCACACACTGCACGCGATCAGCACGCTGGCCGTAGCCCTGATCGTCGCATTGCTGCTGTTCCCCGGTGTCTTCGCGCCCTACGCGCCGGACACCAACGACGTGCGGCACACCTTCTCCCCGCCGAGCTCGACGCACTACCTCGGCACCGACCAGCTCGGCCGGGACGTCTACTCGCGGCTGGTCTACGGCGCCCGGTACTCGGTGACCACCGGCCTGGTGGCCACCGCGATCGCGGTCGCGGTGGGCTCGCTGGTCGGCCTGACCGCGGCGGCCGGCAGCCGGCTGGCCGACGCGCTGATCATGCGTCTGACCGACGTCTGGCTGGCGTTCCCCGAGGTGCTGCTGGCGCTGCTGGTTATCGCGCTCATCGGGACGGGCTCGACGCAGATCGCGGTGGCGATCGGGGTGGCCGCCGTGCCCTACTACGGCCGTCTCGTGCGCGGGCAGGCACTCGCCGTGACAAAAGCCGAATACGTCGAGGCGGCGAAGATCCTGGGCGTGCCCGCGTGGCGGTACGTGCTGCGCCACGTCCTGCCCAACGTGGGCGGGCCGGTCGTGGTGCTCGCCTCGCTGGGGACCGGGAGCGCCATCGCCGCGGCGGCGGGGCTGAGCCTGCTCGGCCTCGGCCCCCTGCCACCGACTCCGGAATGGGGCGTGATGCTCGCCGAGGGACAGACCTATCTGGCGAACGCCTGGTGGATCGCGGTGTTCCCGGGACTGGCCATCGTCGTGGTCGTCCTCATCTCCACCATGCTCGGCCGCAGCCTGCAGGCAAGGAGCCTGCGATGAGCGACCGGCGGGCAGACCGCCTACCCATGAGCGGCCGGCGGGCAGGGAGGCTGCGATGACCCTGGTCGAGGTTGCCGGGCTGGAGGTCTCCTTCGGCCATGAGCCTCCCGTGGCGCGTGACATCTCGTTCACCATCGAGGACGGTGAGTGCCTGGCACTGGTCGGGGAGTCGGGTTCGGGCAAGAGCGTCACCGCCCGGACACTGCTTGGTCTGGCCGGCGAACGCGCCCGGGTCCGGGCGCGCACCCTGCGCGTCGGCGGCGCGGACGCCAGGAACTTCTCCCATCGTGACTGGCAGCGGCTGCGCGGGAAGTCGGTCGGCATGGTGCTGCAGGACGCGCTGGTGTCCCTGGATCCGCTGCGCCGGATCGAGGACGAGGTGGCCGAGTCCATCCGGCTGCACCAGCGGGACGGCACCCGTGCCGAACGACACCAGCGCGTTCTGGAGGTGCTCACCGAGGTCGGCGTCCCGGAGCCGGAGCTGCGCAGCCAGCAGTACCCCCACCAGCTCTCCGGCGGGCTGCGCCAGCGCGCCCTGATCGCCTCCGCCGTGGCGACGCGGCCCGACCTGGTCATCGCGGACGAGCCGACCACGGCGCTGGACGTGATCGTGCAGCACCAGATCCTGCGGCTGCTCGAAGAGATCAAGGAGCAGGGCCGGGGCCTGCTGCTGATCAGCCACGACCTGGCGGTGGTCGCGAAGCTGGCCGACCGGATCGCGGTGATGCTCGACGGCCGCATCGTCGAGACCGGGCCCACCGAGCGCATCGTGGGCAGCCCCGAGCACCCCTACACCAGGACGCTGCTCGGCATCGCCCGCGGCCGGCGCGCGCAGCGCCCGCCCTACACCGGCGGGCAGACCCTGCTCGACGTCGACGGGGTGACCAAGGACTTCGGCGAACGCCGTGCCGTGGCCGGGGTGTCGCTGACCCTGCGGGCGGGCGAGACGGTGGGCCTGGTCGGCGAGTCCGGCTCCGGCAAGAGCACGCTGGCGCGGATGGTGATGGGCCTGACCGAGCCCGACGAGGGGCGGATCCTCCTGCGGGGGCAGCCCTGGTCGGGCACGCCGGAACGCGCCAGGCGGGCGCAGCGGCGGCACATCCAACTGATCCAGCAGGATCCGCAGGCGGCGTTCGACCCCCGCCACACCGTCGGGCGCATCATCGCCGAGGCGCTGCCCGGCCAGCGCGGCGCCCGCCGCCGGGCCCGGGTCACCGACCTGCTGGCCACGGTCGGGCTCGACGCGCATCTCGCCCGCCGCCGTCCGCACCAGCTCTCGGGCGGGCAGCGGCAACGGGTGGCGATCGCGAGGGCACTCGCCCCACGGCCCGAGGTACTGATCTGCGACGAGCCGGTCTCCGCGTTGGACGTGTCAGTGCAGGCCCAGGTGCTGGACCTGCTGTCCGAGCTGCAGCAGCGCCTGGGCATCGCCCTGCTGTTCATCACCCACGACCTCACCGTCGTGGAGCAGACCAGTGACCGCCTATTGATCATGAAGGACGGTGAGATCGTGGAAGAAGGGCTCACCAAGGCGGCGTTCGAGGAGCCGCAGCACCCCTATACGAACGCGCTGCTGCAAGCCGCTCCGCGCCTGCCTGGCTCGCCAACCGCCCCGAAAGGCGAGCCGCGGTGAACCGCATGCGGACAAAAGAGGGCCGTCACAAGCGCGGCGAGCGCATCCTCGACACGGCGTCCGCGCACCTGTCGCGACTCGGCTACAAACGCATGACCGCAGACGACGTCACACAGGCTGCGCAGGCGGGGTAAAAGCACAAAGAGAAGGACCCCGGACCACCGCCAGGACGGTTGCCCCGCCAGGCGGTGAACCGGGCCCGGAGCCCTTCCCCTCGTTGCGTGGAACGTGGAACTCGTGCGCGGATGCCCGTCAGCCGAGGGTCGCCAGGGCCTCGTTGAAGGTCTTCGACGGACGCATGACCGCCGCGGCCTTGGCAGCGTCGGGCTGGTAGTAACCCCCGATGTCGGCCGACGAGCCCTGGACCGCGATCAGCTCGTCGACGATGGTCCGCTCCTGCGCGGTGAGCGTCTTGGCGAGGCCGGCGAACGCCTCCGCGAGCTGCGCGTCGTCGGTCTGCGTGGCCAGCTCCCGTGCCCAGTAGAGCGCCAGGTAAAAGTGGCTGCCACGGTTGTCGATGCCGCCCAGGCGGCGGCTGGGCGACTTGTCCTCGTTGAGGAAGGTGGCGGTCGCGCGGTCGAGGGTGTCGGCGAGCACCTGGGCGCGTGCGTTGCCCGTCGTCTGCGCGAGGTGCTCGAAGCTGACCGCCAGCGCGAGGAACTCGCCCAGGCTGTCCCAGCGCAGGTAGTTCTCCTTGAGCAGCTGCTGGACGTGCTTGGGCGCGGAGCCGCCGGCGCCGGTCTCGAACAGGCCGCCGCCGTTCATCAGCGGGACGACCGAGAGCATCTTGGCGCTGGTGCCGAGCTCGAGGATCGGGAACAGGTCGGTCAGGTAGTCGCGCAGCACGTTGCCGGTGACCGAGATCGTGTTCTCGCCGCGGCGGATCCGCTCCAGGGAGAACGCGATCGCGTCGACCGGCGCCAGGATCTCGATCTGCAGTCCCTGGGTGTCGTGCTCGGGCAGGTACGCCTTGAGCTTCTCGATCAGCTTCGCGTCGTGGGCGCGGTTCTCGTCAAGCCAGAACACCGCCGGGTCGCCGGTGGCCCGGGCGCGGGTGACGGCGAGCTTCACCCAGTCCCTGATCGGCGCGTCCTTGGCCTGGCATGCGCGGAAGATGTCGCCGGCGGCGGCCGCCTGCTCCAGGACCACGGTGCCGGCCTCGTCGACGAGCCGCACCGTACCCGCGGTGGGGATCTCGAAGGTCTTGTCGTGGCTGCCGTACTCCTCGGCCGCCTGCGCCATCAGGCCGACGTTGGCCACCGAGCCCATCGTCGCGGGGTCGAAGGCACCGTTGGCGCGGCAGTCGTCGATGACGACCTGGTAGATGCCGGCGTAGCTGCTGTCGGGGAGGACCGCGAGGGTGTCCGCCTCCTGGCCGTCCGGGCCCCACATGTGACCGGAGGTACGGATCATGGCCGGCATGGAGGCGTCGACGATGACGTCGCTGGGCACGTGCAGGTTGGTGATGCCACGGTCGGAGTCGACCATCGCCAGGGCGGGGCCGTCGGCCAGCTCAGCCTCGAAAGAGGCCTTGATCGCCGCGCCTTCGGGCAGCGGTTCCAGGCCCTTGAGGATACCGCCGAGCCCGTCGTTGGGGGTCAGGCCCGCCGCGGCGAGCGCCTCGCCGTAGACGGCGAACGTCTTCGGGAAGAAGGCCCGCACCACGTGGCCGAAGATGACCGGGTCGGAGACCTTCATCATCGTGGCCTTCAGGTGCACCGAGAACAGCACGCCCTCGGCCTTGGCCCGGACGACCTGCGCCGCAAAGAACTCACGCAGCGCGGCCACGCGCAGGACGGAGGCGTCCACGACCTCGCCGGCCAGCACCGGCACGGACGCACGCAGGACGGTGGTGCTGCCGTCGTCACCGGCCAGTTCGATGCGCAGCGAGCCGTCCGTAGCGATGATCGCCGACTTCTCGGTGGAGCGGAAGTCGTCGGCGTCCATGGTGGCGACGTTCGTCTTCGAGTCGGAGCTCCACGCGCCCATCCGGTGCGGGTGGGTCCTGGCGTAGTTCTTCACCGACGCGGGGGCGCGACGGTCGGAGTTGCCCTCGCGCAGCACCGGGTTGACGGCACTGCCCTTGATCTTGTCGTAACGGGCGCGGATCTCCCGCTCCTCGTCGGTCCTCGGGTCGTCCGGGTAGTCCGGCAGCGCGTAGCCCTGCTGCCGCAGCTCGGCGATCGCCGCCCTCAGCTGCGGAATCGAAGCCGAGATGTTCGGCAGTTTGATGATGTTCGCTCCGGGCGTCCTGGCCAGCTCACCGAGCTCGGCGAGCGCGTCGTCGACGCGCTGGGCCTCCTGGAGACGCTCGGGGAAGCTGGCGATGATCCGCCCTGCCAGGGAGATGTCACGGCTTTCGACACTGACACCGGCCGCCCGGGCGTACGCCTGGACCACTGGCAGGAACGAGTACGTCGCCAGGGCCGGGGCCTCGTCAGTGTGCGTGTAGATGATGGTCGAATCAGTCACCGATACTCCGCTTCACGTCTGCTTCGTCTGGGTATCAAGATATGTCTTGATCGCCTCCGCCGCCTTGATCGCGGGCACGGGCGTGTGCTGATAGTCGCCGACGAGCCGACGAGCCGACGAGCGTCGGCGCACTCGCGGTGGCGGTGGCGGTGACGATGGCGATGATCTGGACGCAACCTGCCTGCCGGGCTGGCAGCGCGATAGGTGACGCCCCGCACCCGGGCGAGTCCAAAAATCACAGATCTTATGATCTTATGATCCGGTTACCCGTCGCGACGAAACGTTACGCGGAAAGTCTCATTGCCAGGTAAGCCCTACCGGCGTATTAACCACCGCGCGTCTTCCCGCCGGCGCCGGCTGGGATGCGCAGGCCCGGTACGCCTTCGTTACGCTCTGGCCTTCAAGAAGCGGGGTCGGCACGACAAGACCCGGCATATAGTCGCTCAGGCCGCCGGGATCAACTCCCGTGTCGGTCATCCAGTCGATCGCCACCCCGAATGTTGCCGAACGAACCGTTCCCGGCCCCTGATTCGTGAAGGTGAAACCGGACAGAAGTCCGCGAATCCGATGTCAGGGCGACGCCCAGTTTCAAATCTTGATGACGGTGACCCGCCCCCCACACAACATCATGAGATCCTCGGGATCCGACGTGAGCACGGTGACGGGGCCGGGGGCAGCAAGCGCGGTCGCGCAGACCATCGCGTCGATCGCGTACGTGTGACCGTGCAGACCCACCTCATCCAGCAGAACGGCCGCGTGGCGGGCAAGGGGTTCGGTGACGGGCTCGACCACGAGCCGGGACAGCGTCCACTCGAAGGCGGGACGCCTGATAGGCGGGTGGACCACCTCAACCAGAGTCACCGCGCTGGTAATCACCCGCATGTCGTCGGCGCGGGCCAGCGCGAGCCATCCAGTGACGTCACGGTCCCTCTGGACGGCCTTGGCGAGTCCTTCACCGTCCAGGACCAGGGTGCCGCCCGGTACGGCGGCCGGACGGGTCACGCCGCGTGCGGGCCGGAAGGGCGCTGCTGCCGGCGGGCCTGCAACAAGGTGTCCCGCCTGGCCTGGATCTCCTCGTCTCCGATCGGCCCGTGGCCGGCTTCGGCGACCGCGATGAGCTCGTTGAGGTTGTCGCGTTCGATCTGACGGGCGACGGCCGCGGCGACGTAGGCGGACAGACCCGAGGGGCCGCTGCGGGTGCGGGCGGCTTCGGCGATGTCCCGGGGCATCGTGATCGAATACTTCCGGGTAGGCTCACTCATACTTCTTATCCTACCGTGGATACTCCCGAGTCTCGACGGCTCACAGCATGGTGACGAGAGGCCAGGAGCCCGAACCCGCTCAACATCACCCGACGGCGATGACCCGCTTCCGTCGTCGCTGCGGACCACATCCTCGGGCTGCGCAACGAGCCCACAATGAGCCGTGCGGGACACTGTGCCGCGACAGCCCGTGTATGGGTCGCGCGCTTTCGCGCCTGGTCCGGGGCGCCTGGGGGGTCTTGCGGGCGCGACGGGCCCGGGCATGCCACCGCATCCCTCAGCGACGAACGAGTAACACTTAATGCCCAACGCATCAACATGATGCACACTTCTCTGTGCGATAATTGGCCAAATAGATTGTTTACACCATAGTCACGGTATTACGGTCTGCCTGGTTGACCGGCTGGTGGGGAGGACCGTTCCCGTCGTCGGCGACCTGTGGGGAGGGTGTCGCTGATCCTCGGGGGGAACATGCGTCTTGTCCATGCCGCCGATGTCCATCTGGACAGCCCGCTGCGGGGGCTGACCCGGCTCGGCGACAGCGACCTGGCACATCTGCTTCGCCAGGCCACGCGTCGAGCGCTGGAGAACCTCACCGACCTGACAGTCGACCGACGGGCAGACGCGTTGCTACTCGCCGGCGACATCTACGACGGCAACTGGCGGGACTACGCGACCGGACGGTTCTTCGTAGAGCAAATGGCGCGACTCCACGACGAGAAGATCCCGGTCTTTATGATCGCGGGTAACCATGACGCGGAGAGTGAGATCACACGGGCCCTGATCCTGCCGCCGAACGTCACCGTCTTCGCCTCCGATCAGGCCGGGACGGGCACCGTCGAGGAGATCGGTCTGGCCGTGCACGGCCAGAGCTATCCCACCCGCGACGTGTACACCAACCTGGCCCGGGCCTACCCGAACGCGATTCCCGGAATGGTCAACGTCGGGCTCCTGCACACCGCGGTCGAGGGGTCCGAAGATCACGCGGCCTATGCGCCGTGCACCGCCGACGACCTCGCGCGAACGGGCTACGACTACTTCGCCCTCGGCCATGTCCACGCCCATCGGATCGTCCGTGACGGTGAGCATGTGGCCGCGTTCAGTGGCAACCTTCAGGGTCGCCATCCTCGGGAGAGCGGTCCGAAAGGCGCGCTCGTCGTCGAGGTGGAACCCGGCCGGGCAGCGATGATCAGCCATGAGCCGTGCGACGTCGCCCGCTGGGCCACGCTGACCATCGACGTCACGCCATGCCACACGCTGGAAGACGTCCTCACCCGCGTCACCGGGGAACTCGGGGCGACGCGCCGTGAAGCGGGAACCCGACCGGTCGTCGCCCGGCTCGTCCTGGTGGGCGCCTCACGGACCGCCGCCGGCCTCACCGACGACGAACGCCTGCGCGAGGAGCTCGCGACGGTCGCCGCCAGCCTGGACGTGTCCATCGAGAAGATCCTGGTTCGCGCGGTGAGCCCAGAGCAGCCTGCGTCCGTTGACCCGGAGCTGATGGCCGCCATCCACGCGGCGGCCGACGACCTGGCCAAGAACGCCGACCTGCTCGCCGCGCTCATCGGGCCGCTGGAACGCGAGGTCGGGCGGCCCCTGCGGGCCGCGGATCTGCTCGACCTGAGAGACCCGGGCGCTCTGGTCGACCTCGCGCGCCGGGCCGGCGTCGGTCTGGTCGCGCGGCTCGTCGGTGATGAGGACTGATGCGGATCCGATCATTCAACCTGGACCGTTACGGCGCGTTCGAGGGGCGCGACCTGGAGTTCGGGCCAGCGCTCACCCTGGTCGTCGGCGCCAATGAGGCGGGTAAGTCAACGACGTTGGAGGCCCTGTCCGACCTGCTGTGGGGTTATCGACGGGGGCATCAGGACTTTACCTTCGCCGTGGGCACACTCAGCCTCACCGCCCGTCTCGACCTGTCCGACGGCAGCGAGGTGGAGATCCGTCGCCGTAACACCGGCCTGGCCACCAGCCCCGACGGCCATCCGTTCGAACCCGTGTGGGGGCAGGGCGGCCCCGGCGCGCATAAGCGATGGCGGGATGCGTTCGGCCTGTCGCACGCGGGACTGCGCGAAGGCGGCGACAGTGTCTTTCACGGCACGGGGGATCTGGCGGAACTCGTCTTCACGGCCCGCAGCGGACGTGCCGTGCGCACCCTGGTGTCGAATCTGCAGGCCGAGATGGACGGCCTCTACAAGCAGCACCGCGGCAGTACCAAGGCGCAGGTGCGTGCGGCGCTGATCAACTACGACCGTCTTAGCCGCGAGGCTGATTCGTCGATGACCCGGGCGAAGACCGTGGCTGACGCGCGGGACGAACGGACGCGACGGCAGCGGGCGGCGGACGCGGCGGCGGCCCGTCTGGCCTCCGCCATCGCACGACACACCCACGCAGACCAGTGGCGGCGCGCGCTGCCGGATATCCACAGGCTGGCCGGGCTGCGTGCAGAACGCGCCCGGCTGCTCGCCGACGGCCTCGTGCTGCGCCCCGAGCAGATCGACGCGTACGAAACCAACCAGCGAGAACTCGACGCGGCGACCGGCGAGGTCGAGCAGCTGACAGCAGCCCTCGCCACGCAGGTTCACGAGCGCGAGTCGTTGACGGTCGACGACGCCATCCTCGCCGATTCCGCCGCTATCACCCGACTGGAACGCCAGGCCGGAGCCCGCTCCTCAGACGCCGGCCTGGCCCGACAGGGCGAGATCGAGGCCGAATCCCTGTTCGGCGAGGCCAGAACGCAGCTGCTCGGACTCGTCGGACCGGGCGACCAGCGGTCGGCCGAGGAGCTTCTCACCGCCCTGTATGTGCCGGTCGATCTCGCGGCCCAACTCGATGAGCTGGCCACCCGGATCGGCGAGCTGACCGCGGACCTGGCGTGGGCGGACGACGCGGTGACGGCTGCTCTGGCCAGGCAGCGGGCGTCCGCATCGGCCGTGCCGGCCCTCGACGCGGCGTCGATCAGGCTGATGCGCGAGGTCATCATGGTGATCCGGGCGGAGGGGTCCGCTTCGCTGCGGCTCCGTGAATCCGTGGATAGCGCCGCGGCCGCGTACCAGGACCGCCGCGAGGCATTGCGCCGGGCGGGTGCCCGAGACGCCGACGGGCCGCCACCTGCGGCACTGACCAAGGATGCTGTGCGGCTCGCCCGGGAGCGCCTCACGGACGCTGAGACCGCCCAGGCTCATAGCGGGAACGAACTCACCACCGCCGAACAAGATCTGGAACGGGCCCGTCAGCGGCTTGCCACGACCGACGGACAGAACCTGCCGGACCCGGCCATGCTCGTACGGATTCGGGCCGAACGGTCGGATCTGTGGGACCGGCTGGTCCGGGCCGCGGCGGACGGGCTGACCCGTTCGCGGGCCGAGGAACTCCTTCCCTCGCTCGCCAGCGCGGTGCGCCGCGCCGACGAGATCGCCGATCAGCTGATCAGCCAGGCCAGGTTCGCCGCGAAACGTGCCCAGCAGCAACGCGACCTCGCCGACGCCGAGACCCGGCATCGGGCAGCGCGGAACGCCCGCTCGACCGCCGACGACGCGATGGACCAGGCGCGGCAGGGCTGGGGAGCCTTCTGGAACGATCTCGGGCTTGCGACACCCGTGGTGGACGAGGCCGACGAGGTACGCCGGGCCCTCGACGAAGCCCAGCAGGCGCAGACCGCCCTGCTGGCCGCCGAACGCCGCATCGCCGGCCTGACCGGCCAGGCCGACGCCCAACACGCCACCCTGGCAGAGGCACTCGCGCAGCTGGGACACTCGTATCCAGGCGCGGATCTCGACAGTCTCCTGGTAGCGGCCGACCAGATCCTCGCCGACGATGATGCCGCCCGAGAGGCGCGGAACAGCGCAGCCCTGCACGCACGCAGCACCGAGGACGCCCAGCACGCCCGAGGGGAAAAGGCCGGCGCCCTGCTCATGGCCGAGCAGCGGTGGGACACGCTCATCCACGATGCCGCACTTCCATCGACGATCAGCTCTGCGGGCTGGGCGGAGCGTCACGCGGTCCTGACCCAGGCGGTAGCCACCCACGACAACGGGATCCAGGCCCGCAAGGATGCGGTCAACGCCCGGGCACGCGTCGACGCCTTCACCGAAGCAGTAGCCGCATTGGCGGTCCGCCACGGCGACGGCGGGTTCGACGAGGACTCCCCAGCCGAGGTCCTCCACCGACTCGTCGACCAGGTGAGGACCAACCGCGACGCTCAGGCCTCCGCCAAGGTGATGGACAGCGCCATCGCCGGACTCACCGAACAGATCGAAGCGGCCCAGGCTCGGCGGGCGGAAGCAGCGAACCGTCTGGACAAGCTGCGGGACGAGGTGGGCCTACCGGCGGACCAGCCGTTCCACCCAGTCGTCGAGCGCAGCCGAGCCGTCATCGTAGCCACTGCCGAGGAGAGAATCACCGAGAACGTGATCCGGGCCGCCGCACCAGACGACGAACTGGAAACACTCGTCAAGGAACTCGCCGAACGTGACGAGCGCGACCTGCAACAAGAGCTCGCCACCGCGCGGGAAGATCGGGATCAATACTCCACCGCCCACGACCAGGCGCGCAGTGAGCTCGGCGAGATAGACGAGCGGCTGCGTCAGCTTCAGCGCGGGCCCGGCGCGAGCGAACTGCACGCCCAGGCACAGGAGTATCTCGCGCTGGTCGCCGAAGGCGCGGAGCGGTATCTCATCGCCCGGTTCCAACATCACATTCTGCGCGGCCAGCTCGAAGCCTACGAACGCCGGCATGCATCTCCGCTGCTCGTCGAGGCCGGCCGCCTGCTCGAACGCCTCACCGAGGGGTCCTATGTGGCGCTGCGCGCCGTAGACCGCGGAGACAACCAACGGTTCCTGCGGGCCGTCCGAGCCGACGAGGAGGAAAGGGAACCCGTCGAGCTTTCCGAGGGCACCGCCGACCAGGTCTTCCTCGCCCTGCGGCTGGCCGCGATCGACCAGCTGCAACGCGACCGGGTCGCCCGCGGCGAGGTACCTCTCCCGGTCGTCCTCGACGACGTGCTGATGACGTTCGACGACCGGCGTGCCGCCGCCGCTCTCCGGGTCCTGACGGAGCTGGCCCGGAACTGGCAGATCATCGTATTCACCCATCATGAACACCTCGCCGAGATCGCGGAATCCGTCGGATCGGCCTCTCCGGCGGCCGTGGGACCGGACTCTGGCGGATCTGTGCGGATCAGCCGCATGCCAAGCGCGAACGTGCCGCTGGGTACCCGCGAAGCCGACCGGATCCGGGCCTCGGTGACCGCTGCCGCCGACGGAGAGGATGACGCCGGCGCACTCGGCCGGGCCACCGTGCCGACGGTCGCCCTTGGACGGCCGCCGAGAGAGCCGGGCCGGGCGGCCACCGCCTCCACCTACGACCCGGCGGCCGTGCGCACCTGGGCGCGCGCGCACGGATACGACGTGGGAGACCGGGGCCGCATCGCCAGCGACATCCTGGACGCCTTCCAACACGCCCAGGGTGTCTGAGACCCCACCAGACGACCTCAGGCAACCCGACCGTGATCCCGCGTGACACGGCAGATGTCAGGTCGCCACAATTACCCCACGTCCCCTGGTCCTCGGGTCGGACCGACTGACGACGAGCCCGCCACACGATCCAGATCAGCTGACCGATGCCTGGCCACCGCTACGCCGTGAGAACTACGGCAACCGGCGACGACAGGTGGCTGCGGACACGCATGAGCTTTGATCCCCCGCCGCCGTGTCAGCCGCACCGACCGGCCCGCACGAGCCGCGCCACGGCCGTCTTCCGCCGGGGACGGCATTCCCCGCACTGAGCCGATGCCGCTGCGGGTGCCGCGCCCGGATCGTGACATGTACCGCAGGCAGGCTCTACGGTCCGCGACGTTCCTGGTCGGTCGCGGCGAGGCGGTGGGCGTCATCAGAGAGACCGGCTCGGGCAAGTCGACCCTGGCCCGCGCGGTGGTGGGCCTGGTCAAGGCCGCGGGCGGCACGGTCGTCATCGCAGGCCACGAGGTCACCAGGTTCTCGAAGCGGCAGTGGCGCGACTTTCGTCGGCGTGGCCTCGTGCAGCACGTCTTCCAGGACCCGCTACGCAGCCTCGACCCCGACTGGACGATCGGGACGTCGCTGGCCGAGCCTCTCCTCCTACAGGGTCGGGCGACCCGCAGCGAGATCGACGAGAAGGTGCGCACCTATCTCGCTCGGGTCGGGCTCGACGCGGGCCTGCTCACGCGGTTTCCCGGCGAGCTTTCCGGCGGCCAGCGTCAACGGGTCGCGGTGGCCCGCGCGCTGGTCACCGAACCGGTACTGCTGATCCTCGACGAGCCGGTCAGCGCCTTGGACTCGGCCAACCGGGTACACATGCTCGGCATCCTGAACAGCCTGCGCTCCGCCGGTGTCGCGCTGGTGTTCATCTCGCATGATCTCGGCTCGGTCGCCGGTATCACCGACCGGGTCCTCGTCCTCTACCACGGTTCGATCGTCGAGATCGACACGACTGCGACCGTCGTGAACAGGCCGCGTCATCCTTACACCCGGCTGCTCGTGGAATCCGCCCCCACACTGGCGACCGGGGCGGTCGACCGGGCCCGGCGCGCCGCCGCCACCACACAGTCGCAGATCCTCTCCAGGGAGACATGTCATGACGAGACGGCAGCTCAAGCTCGGCCTCCGTGTGTACGGAGTGGGTGGTCCCGGCCAGCACAGCCTGCGGGCTGTCCTCCCCCTGGACGTTCCTGGCCCACGCCACCGCCCGGACGTCACGGATCCGCCTCGGCACCGCCATCACCGTCCTGCCGCTGGAGAGTCCGATCATGCTCGCCGAGGACGTCTCGGTCGTGGACGCGCTCAGCGGCGGCCGCGTCGAGCTGGGCGTCGGCAGTGGCTACGGAGCCGACGAGTACGCGGCATTCGGTGTCGACCTGCAACGCAGGCGCGAGCTGACCACCGAGGCGCTCGATGTGGTGACCCGCGCCCTGGCCAACGAGCCGGTCGGAACCGACAGCTTCACGATCCAACCGCCGGCAGGTGACTTCAGCGACCGCATCTGGCAGGGGGTGTTCAGCCGT
The DNA here is from genome assembly GCF_900634745.1 of Protofrankia symbiont of Coriaria ruscifolia. Lineage (NCBI taxonomy): Bacteria > Bacillati > Actinomycetota > Actinomycetes > Frankiales > Frankiaceae > Protofrankia > Protofrankia symbiont of Coriaria ruscifolia. The sequence goes on along the minus strand of NZ_CAAAFR010000072.1, from coordinate 2,280 downwards.
GAGGGTGCCGTGTTCGTCGCCCGCGGCGGATCGCGCCTGCTGCTCAACCGGGCGACGTACGGTTACGACGAGCCGACCGACGAGGTGCAGCGCCGCTGGGCGGACGCCTTCCTGAAAGAGTGCTCCAAAACCCGCGAACCGCGTATCGGCCTGTCGCGGATGCTCTTCCCGGCCAAGGACAGGCGTGCTGCGCTGGCACAGCGCGAGGAGGGGACGCTGCACGCGGCGGAGCTCCTCGTCGAACGCGGCCAGTTCCCCGCAGGCCTCGACCTCGAAGGTTACCTGCGGCGCCTGCACTCCTTCCATGGACATCCCGACGAGATCACCGCGCAGCTGCAGGCGGAGCGGGTGCTGCCCGTCGCGACGGACCTGATCTGCCAGTTCAACCCCGGCGTTCCGGATCAGGACGCGGCGATCCGCGCCCTCGAGCTGATCGCCACCGAGATCGCGCCCGCGCTCGGCTGGCGGCCGGCGGCCGAGCCCACCGACCAGGCGACAACCACGCCGACCCCCGCGCACCGAGCCGAACCCGAAGGACCACCCTTCTTCGAAAATCTACAATCTTGAACGATCAAGGAGTTCGATGCGGCATAGATCGCCAGCGGCTTGAACCGTCCGTCACGACCCGCTATGACAAGATCGCCATTCGCTGTGAAGCAGCGATCGCCATCACCACGGTCAACGAATGACTCCGACAGCCGACTTTTCACACACCCTTGACATCACCAGCACAGGAATCTGCGTCCGACAGGATTTACACCCCACCTGCGACGCGATCCCGGAGCCCGGGAAAGAGAAAGGGCTGCCTCATGCCATGATCATTCCCACGATGAGGTCAGGAGAGCCTGAAAAAGACATCCCCTGCTGCGCGTGTCGACGCCCGAACAAATTACCCCACAGATACCAGTTGCGTTCGGCCCGGAGCGCGCATGTGCGGGGGTGGGGAAAATGGCCCCTCGTCGGTGGTGGAAATGCCCGGATAAGCGACTAAACTCGTACACATGTTCGAATCCAAGGTGGGCTCGACTGCTCCGGCCACTGCCGCTGCGGCGGCTGTTCCGGCCGCTGCCGGTGTGGGGGTGGGCTGCTGTGTGTCCGCCGGCCTGCCCCCGCTCGAAGCCTGCGACGCGGACGGCTGTCTGACGGTGATGACGGTGCTGGTCCGGGAACGCGCCCGGGTGGACGCGCTGCTCATCCGCGCGCAGGCCCGGTTCGCCGCCCTCCGACACACCCCACCGGTGTCGGATGGTCCGGCCGGGATCGGTTTCGCCGCCGAGGAGATCGCCGCCGAACTACACCTCTCCCCGGCCGCCGCCGCAGCCCAGCTGGACCTGGCCGTGACCCTAGCCGGCCGGCTGCCGGCCACTCTGGCCGCGCTGGAGGCCGGTGTCATCGATCTGGGCCGGGCCCGTGCCGCCGTCGAGGCCACCACCGCCCTGTCCGCCGCGCAGACCGCCACCGTGGAACAGAAGGTCCTGGCTCGCGGCGGGCGGGCCGGCCACAGCCTGTTCCGCCAGGCGCTGCGCCGCGCCGTCCTCGCCGTCGACGCCGCCGGAGCCCGCCGCCGGCACGCCCAGGCCCGCCGGGAGCGGCAGGTCAGGGTCCGGCCGGCGGATGACGGGATGGCCGAGCTGTGGGCGCTGCTCCCCGCCGCCGACGCCCAGGCCGCCTACCAGCGCCTCGACATCCTCGCCCGCCGCGCCGCATCGTCGGACGACCCTCGGGGCATGGACGCCCGCCGCGCCGACGTCCTCGTCGACGTGCTCCTCGGCCGCGACCACGGCACCGACGTGGCCGTGGAGATCGGGGTGCTCGTCCCGGTGACCACCCTGGCCGGGGTGGCTGACAGCCCCGGGGAGCTCGCCGGGTACGGGCCGATTCCCGCCGCCACCGCCCGCGAACTGGCCAAGGAGGCGACCTGGCGGCGGATCCTGACCGACCCGGTGAACGGCCAGGTCGTCGATGTCGGCCGGCGGTTTCCCGCCCCGGGGCTGGCCCGGCTGGTCCACGCCCGGGATCGGACCTGCCGGTTTCCCGGCTGTCGGAAACCGGCCCGGTTCTGTGACCTGGACCATGTCCGGCCCTACACCGCCGGTGGGCCGACCGTGGAGGGGAACCTGCTCGCGGTCTGCCGGCGGCATCATCGCGCCAAGCACGTCGGGGGGTGGACGGTGACACCGGCCGCCGGCGGGACGGCGGCCTGGACCGCCCCGACCGGACGGGTCTACCGCACCGTGCCCGAACCGTGGGAGGACCTCGGCCGTCCCCCACCCACAACCC
>NZ_CAAAFR010000071.1:0-3285 GCF_900634745.1 Protofrankia symbiont of Coriaria ruscifolia | reverse complement strand
TCTTCGGGATCTCTCCACGGGAGGCGCTGGCGATCGACCCGCAGCAGCGGTTGTTGCTGGAGACCTCGTGGGAGGTCTTCGAGCGGGCGGGAATTGACCCGGCTTCGGTGCGGGGCAGCCAGACCGGTGTTTTCACCGGCGTCATGTATCACGACTATGCCGCCGGGCTGCAGCAGGTACCCGAGGAGGTGGAGGGTTATCTGAAACTGGGTACCCTCGCCGCGGTCATGTCCGGCCGGATCTCCTATTCCATGGGATTCCACGGTCCTACACTCACCGTGGACACGGCGTGTTCGTCGTCGCTGGTGGCATTGCACCTGGCGTGCCATGCGCTGCGGCAGAAGGAATGCTCGCTGGCACTCGCCGGCGGCGCCACGGTGATGTATTCCCCCGGCACCTTCACCGACTTCAGCCGGCAGGGCGCGCTCGCCCCGGACGGCAGGTGCAAGCCCTTTGCCGCGCAGGCCGACGGCTTCGGCGCCGGTGAGGGGGCGGGGATGCTGTTGCTGGAGCGGTTGTCGGACGCGCGCCGTCACGGGCATCCGGTGCTGGCGGTGGTGCGGGGGTCGGCGGTGAACTCCGACGGTGCCAGCAGCGGGCTGACGGCGCCGAACGGGCCGGCGCAGCAGCGGCTGATCCGGCAGGCGTTGGCTGCTGCCGGGGTGGCGGCCGGTGAGGTGGACGTGGTGGAGGCGCACGGTACGGGGACGAAGCTGGGTGATCCGATCGAGGCGCAGGCGTTGCTGGCGACCTACGGGCGGGACCGCCCGGCGGACCAGCCGCTGTGGCTGGGCTCGATCAAGTCCAACCTCGGTCACACCCAGGGCGCGGCCGGCGTCGCCGGGGTGATCAAGATGGTGATGGCGATGCGACACGGGGTGCTGCCGCGTACGTTGCACGTCGACCAGCCGACTCCGCACGTGGACTGGTCGTCCGGGACGGTGCGGTTGCTGACCGAGCAGATCGCCTGGCCGGACACGGGCGGCCGGCCCCGCCGGGCCGCCGTGTCCTCCTTCGCCGTCAGCGGCACCATCTCCCACGCGATCCTGGAACAAGCCCCTCCTGCCGACGACCGTGCCCGCCCCGACGGGCAGGGGGACACCGGCGCCCTCGGGGATACCAACACGCTCGGGGATACCGGCGCACTCCCGGTGGCGTCGGCTTCTGCGGTGCTGCCGTTCGTGCTGTCGGCGCGGTCAGCCGGCGCGTTGCGTGACCAGGCCCTGCGGTTGGCCGCCCACCTGGACGCCCATCCCGGCCTCGACCCGGCCACCGTGGCATGGTCACTGGCCACGGGGCGGTCGAGGTTCGAGCACCGTGCCGTCGTGCTGGCGGCGGACCGTCCCCGCCTGGCTGCCGGTCTTGCCGCGCTGGCCCGCGGCGAAGCGGCCGACCATGTCGTCCCGGGCGTCGCCGGCGGCGACAGGAAGATTGCCTTCGTCTTTCCCGGCCAGGGTTCCCAGTGGATCGGCATGGCCGCACAGCTGCTGGACTCCTCCACGGTGTTCGCCGGGCGGATGGCGGCGTGCGCCGCGGCCCTGGCCGAGCACGTCGACTTCTCACCCGTCGACGTGGTGCGCGGCGAACTGGGTGCCCCCTCGCTGGACAGGGTCGACGTGGTGCAACCCGTCCTGTTCTCGGTGATGGTCTCCCTGGCCGCGCTCTGGAAGTCCTACGGGATCGAGCCGCGCGTCGTCATCGGGCACAGCCAGGGCGAGATCGCCGCGGCCTGTGTGGCAGGCGCGCTGTCGCTGTCCGATGCCGCCAGGATCGTGGCGCTGCGCAGCAAGGCGCTGCTGGTGCTGTCCGGCCAGGGCGCGATGGCCTCGGTATCACTGCCGTTGGCGGAGCTGGACGAGCGCCTCGCCCACTGGGATGGACGCATTTCGGTTGCCTCCAGGAACGGCCCGCGTTCGGCGGTCGTCTCCGGTGAACCCGAGGCGGTGCGGGAACTGCTTACCCTGTGTGAGGCGGAGGGGGTGTGGGCCCGCGAGATCCCGGTCGACTACGCCTCGCACTCCGCGGCTGTCGAAGCGATCCGGGAGCGGCTGCTGGCCGAGCTGGCCGGAATCACCCCCCGCACTTCGGACATCCCCTTCTGCTCGACCGTGACCGGGGATCTGGTGGACACGACGGTGCTCGATGCCGGGTACTGGTACCGCAACCTGCGTGACACCGTCCATTTCGAGCAGGCGACGCGGACGTTGTTGCAGCACGGACACGACATCTTCATCGAGGTGAGCCCGCATCCGGTGCTGACCATCGGTCTGGAGGAAACCGCGCGGGAAACCGGCCACGAAGCCGTCGTACTGTCCTCGCTGCGGCGCGGTGAGGGCGGTGTCGAGCGTTTTCTGACGTCGGTGTCGGAAGCACACGTGAACGGGGCGCCGCTGGACTGGCAGACGGTCTTCGGCGGGATACCGGGTGACCTGGTGGACCTGCCCACCTACGTGTTCCAGCGGCAGCGGTACTGGCTGCAGTCCTCTCCCGTCGCGTCGCAGTCCTCCCCGGTCGCACCGGCGTCCTCGCCGCATATCCCGGCGCCTTCACCCCCGGTGGACGCCCCGAACGGCGCGGGCGGCAGCAAGGCGGGCGGCAGCGTGGCGGCCGAGGACGACAGCATCTCACCACTGGCGCGGCGGCTGGCCGGGCTGACAACGGCCGATCAGGACCGTCTCCTGCTGGAGCTGGTGCGCACCGAGGCCGCGAGTGTCCTGCGTTATCCGGAGCCGGTCACGCTGGAGGTGGGGCGGGCCTTTCGCGACCTCGGTTTCGACTCGTTGACCGCGGTGCAGATGCGCAACCGGCTCAACGCGCTGACCGGGCTGCGCCTGCCCCCCACCGTGGTGTTCGACCATCCCACACCGGTCGCGCTCGCCCGGCTGCTCCGTGGCGAGCTCGTGTCCGGGCAGGCCGGCGGGCCGCCGTCCGCAACGGCGGAGCTGGCTCGGCTGGAGGCCGCCATCTCGACGATTCCGGCGAGCTCGGACGAGCTCGGCAGGATACGCACGAGACTGTCCGCCCTGCTGGAGCGATGCGCACCGGTCACCGGGGCGTCCGCCGCCGGCGACCAGTTCGACCGTGCCACGGACGAGGAGCTCTTCGCATTCATCGACGACAATCTCGGCGCCCGCTGATCGTGCTGTTGATCGTGTCGTGCTGAAGTCCGGAATCACCATGAGGAAATCCGAAATCATCGTGAGAAAGTGACGTGTGATGGCTGCTGAAGAGGAACTCCGGACCTACCTGAAGCGGGTCGTGGCTGAGTTGCACGAGGTCCGGTCG